>JANMPX010000088.1:0-8645 GCA_031370085.1 Chloroflexota bacterium
GCGATGCGGCCTACCAGCTGATGGAGCAGGGAGCGGCCGCGGTGCTGGTCGGCGTCGGTCCGGGTGCCGCCTGCACCACCCGAGAGGTCCTCGGGATCGGCGTCCCGCAGGTCAGCGCCACCCTCGAGGTGGCTGCCGCGCGCGACAGATTCGAGCGTGACACCGGCCGCTACGTGCCGGTGATCACCGATGGCGGCATGAAGACCGGTGGTGATATCGCCAAGGCAATCGCCAGTGGAGCCGACGCGGTCATGCTGGGGTCGCCGTTCGCCGCCGCCCTGGAGGCTCCGGGACAGGGTTTCAACTGGGGTATGGCCGCGCCGTCACCAACCCTTCCCCGCGGAACGCGGATCAGGATCGGGGGGCGCCTGCCGCTGGAGCAGATCCTCTTCGGCCCGTCCCACACCAGCCACGGCACGCAGAACCTGGTCGGCGCTCTGCGCCAATCGATGGCGGCGCTCGGCGCGCGGACGATCGCCGAGATGCACACCGTCGAGATGGTGATCGCGCCGTCCATCGCCACCGAGGGGAAATCCTGGCAGCTGGCAGGCAGGGAATGACGTCGAGGAGCCATTGACGGAGCCCAAGCCGGCGGATACGACCGAGCAGGAGCCGCGCCTCAGCGTCGAACGCGGTCGCACGGTCCATGGTGAGCTCGCCAACGCCGGCCACCGGGTGTTGGCGCCCGATGACGCCGAGGTAGAGGCCTATCTCGAGCAGGCACTCCACGTTGCTCCGCCCGCTCGACCCGCCGAGGAGGGAGCACCCGCACAGCCTGATTCCATCATCGTGCTCGACTTCGGCGGCCAGACGGCGCAGCTGATCGCCCGGCGCATCCGCGAGCTGCATGTTTATTCCGAGCTGCTCCCGTATGACACCCCGTGGGCCGAGATCGCTCGCCGGCGCCCGAAGGCGATCATCCTGTCCGGCGGACCCGCCTCGGTATACGACGGCGATGCGCCCCATCCCGACCCCGCCATCTGGTCCGGCCGGCTTCCCGTGCTGGGGATCTGCTACGGCGTTCAGCTGATGGCCCATGAGCTCGGCGGCGAGGTCCTGCCGTCGGGACGCCGCGAATATGGGCCGGCCTCGGTGACCATCACCAGCGAGGACGGACTGTTCCGCGGCGTTGAACGCCAGCAGCCGGTCTGGATGAGCCATGGTGATTCCATCGTTCGTCTTCCGATCGGCTTCGTCGCTACCGCCCAGACAGACTCGACCGCGTATGCCGGCCTGGCTGATCCATCCCGAGGGCTGTACGGCATCCAGTTCCACCCGGAGGTCGTGCACACGCCCGCGGGCAGGGAGATCCTCCGCAACTTCGTGATCGAGATCGCCGGTGCCCGACCCACCTGGACACCCGCCAACTTCGCCGAAACTTCCGTGGCCGAGATCCGCGCCCGGGTCGGCGAAGGCAAGGTGATCTGCGCCCTCTCCGGCGGAGTCGACTCGGCAGTGGCGGCGACCCTCGTCCACCTGGCGATCGGCGACCAGCTGACATGCATCTACGTCGATCACGGGCTGATGCGGAAGCGGGAGTCGGAGCTGCTGCGCGCCACATTCGCCGAGAACCTGGGGATGCAGCTCGTCATGGTCGATGCGCGGGACCGATTCCTCCGCCGCTTGGCGGGGGTCGAGGATCCCGAACAGAAGCGGCGCATCATCGGTGACGAGTTCATCCGCGTCTTCGAGGAGGAGGCGGCCAGGCTCGGCCAGATCGACTTCCTGACCCAGGGGACCCTCTATCCCGATGTCATCGAATCGAAGACATCGGAGACCAAGGCGTCGGCCAAGATCAAGACCCATCACAACGTCGGCGGCCTGCCGGCCGACCTGCGCTTCTCGCTGATCGAGCCGTTGCGGTACCTGTTCAAGGACGAAGTGCGCGCCGTGGGCTTGGAGCTGGGCCTGCCCGAGGCGATGGTCATGCGCCAGCCCTTCCCCGGCCCCGGGCTGGCGATCAGGATCATCGGCGAGGTCACCGCCGAGCGGCTCGACACGCTTCGGGAGGCGGACTGGGTGGTGATCGACGAGATCAAAGCGGCCGGGATGTATCGGTCGCTGTGGCAGTCCTTCGCCATCCTTACCCCGGTGCGCAGTGTCGGGGTGATGGGTGACGGGCGGACCTATGCCAACGTCGTCGCCATCCGCGCGGTGACATCGGACGACGGAATGACGGCCGACTGGGCACGTCTTCCCTACGACCTGCTGGCCAGGATCTCGAGCAGGATCGTGAACGAGGTCCCCGGTGTGAACCGGGTCGTCTACGACATCAGCAGCAAGCCGCCCGCCACCATCGAGTGGGAGTAGCGGCGCCGGGTCAGCGGCGCCGCCGGTTACGGCCGTTCGCCAATCCGGGATAGGATTGCCGCAGATGTCCACCTGGTTTGACAAGTTGCTGGAGGAGCTGCAACGCCGGCAGGCGGAGCAGGACGCTCGCCGCGAGGGCCGGCCACTGCCGCCGCCGGGACGGCGGCAGACCGGTGGCAACGGGCATGCCGATCAGGGCGGCGATGACGCGCCCCCACCGGTTCGGCCTCGTCGACCGACGATCCTCACTCCCGGGGGACCGGGACGTCCGCCGCGCTGGGGCCTGATCGTCGCCATCCTGGCGATCGGCTTCGTGGTATTCGGGCTGCTTGGCGGTGTGGTGAACCTCGTCACCGACCTGATGTGGTACGACGCGCTGGGGCGACGCGACGTCCTGCTGACCCGTCTGTGGGCACAGGTCGGGCTGTTCGTGGTCGGATTCGCCGCCTTCGTGCTTCCGGCACTGATGAGCATCTGGCTCGCCCGCCGCATCGCTCCGCAGGTCCCCATTCACCGCGTCGGCCAGTTCGAGCTGCCCGATCTCAGCCGCTGGGTGACGATCGGCTTCGCGGGCGCGGCGGTCTTCGTCGGGCTGATCTCGGGTGCGGCCTGGAGCGGCAGTTGGCAGACGGTCCTGGTCTTCTTCAACGGCGGGAAGTTCGGAACGCTCGATCCGAACTTCGGCCGCGACATCGGCTTCTACGTCTTCGACCTGCCGTTCTATCGGTTTGTGCAGGGCTGGGGGGTAGCCAGCCTGGTGGTCATCATCCTCATCAGCCTGGGCACCTACCTGGCGGGCGCCATGCGCTGGCAGCTTCGCCTGGCGGCCCCGGTCCGCGCACATCTCTCGATCCTGGGCGCTCTGCTGCTCGCCGTGGTAGCGGTCGGCTACCAGCTCGACATCGCCGACCTCTCCTACTCCACGCGCGGCATCGCCGGCACGATCCAGGCGGCGACCTACACCGACCTGCACGCGCAGGTCCCGGCCTACGTCATCCTGACGGTGGCGGCCCTGGCCGCCGCCGCGCTGCTCCTCGCCAACATCTGGTTCCGCACCCTGTGGGCCATCACCCTGGCGGTGGGTGCCTGGATTGCCGTCTCGGTGCTGGTCGGCGGGGTCTACCCCGGCATCGTCCAGCGCTTCAGCGTCGAGGCGAATGAACAGACGGTCGAGGCTCCCTACATCCAGCGCCACATTGCCTCGACCCGCGCTGCATTTGGGCTGGACGGCATCGATGTTCAAGCCTTCACCGGCGGGCAGGCCATCACCCGGCCGCTGCTCGACCAGAACCAGGCCACCATCGACAACATGCGGCTGTGGGACTACCGCCCGCTGCTTGTCACCTTTGGCCAGCAGCAGATCCTGCGCCAGTACTACCAGTTTGCCGATGTCGATATCGACCGCTACGTGATCGATGCCAAGGAGCGACAGATCATGCTCAGCGGGCGCGAGATCGGCGAGCTGCCACCGAACGCGCAGACCTGGACCAACGAGCGCCTCGCTTTCACCCACGGCTATGGCATCACCGCGGTCCCGGTGAACGCGGTTACCCCCGAAGGCCAGCCTGACTACCTGGTGAGCGGCATCAACCAGGAGCCGAGGCTGCCGGTTGGACAGCCGCGGATCTATTTCGGCGGGTCGACCTCGTCGTGGGTGGTGACCGGCACCAAGACCAAGGAATTCGACTATCCGCTCGGCGACCAGGGCGGCGAGACGACCACCTGGAGCGGCACCACCGGCGTTTCGGTTGGAAACCCCCTGTCGCGTCTGCTCTTCGCGTTTCGCTTCGGCGACCTGAACCTGATGATCAGCAACCAGCTGACCGATGCGTCGCAGATCCTCTTCCGTCGCCAGATCGGCGAGCGGGTGCGCGAGCTCGCTCCCTTCCTGACGTACGACCGGGATCCGTACCTGGTCAGCGCGGACGGGCGACTGGTGTGGATCTGGGACGCCTACACGACCACCAACCGTTATCCGAACGCGCAGCCGCTCACCGACCTTTTCCCGGGCGACAACTACGTGCGCAATTCGGTGAAGGTGGTCATCGACGCCTACGACGGATCGGTCGACTTCTATATCAGCGACCCCAGCGACCCGATCATCAATGCCTACTCCCGCATCTTCCCCAGCCTCTTCAAGCCGCTCAGCGCCATGCCGCAGTCACTGGTTGCCCATCTGCGCTATCCGGAGGACCTGTTCACCGCCCAGAACGAGGCCTACCTGCTGTACCACGTCTCCGCTGACGAAAAGGGTGCGGAGACTTTCTACAAGCAGGAGGACCGCTGGTCATTCCCGACCCAGCAGACCGATGTCGAGGGTCAGGGTCGCCAGATCACGCCGTACTACGTGATCATGAAGCTGCCGGGCGAGTCGAAGGCCGAGTTCGTCCTGATCCAGCCGATGGTGGCCGCCTCGCGACCGAACATGGTCAGCTGGGTCACCGCCCGGATGGACCCCGGGCACTACGGGGAGCGGATCAGCTTCCGCTTCCCATCGGACTCCACCACCCTGGGTCCGGCCCAGATCCAGGCGCGTATCAACCAGGACAGCACTATCAGCGCCCAGTTCACGCTGTGGTCTCGCGCGGGCTCGAGCGTGGTGCGTGGCGACCTGCTGGTGCTGCCGATGGGCGACTCGATCCTTTACGTCGAGCCGATCTTCCTGCAATCGACCCAATCGTCGTTCCCCGAGTTCAAGCGCGTGATCCTGGCCAGCCAGAACCGCCTCGCCTTCGCCGAGACCGTGGAGCAGGGGATCAGCCAGCTGCTTGGCGAGGCCGTGGTGCCACCGCCCGATGGCGGTGGTGGGGGCGGTGGCGGTGGTGGTGTGCTGCCCACCGACGTGTCCGCCCTGGTCGCGAGGGCTCAGCAGCTCTACACCGAAGCGCAGGCTGCGCTGCAGAGCCGCGATCTGGGCACCTACCAGGCCAAGATCGACGAGCTGGCGAGGGTGATCACGCGGCTCGGCGAGCTGGTCGGCACGCCCGTCCCCTCGCCGAGCGCCTCTCCGGCAGGCTAGCGTCGCGGGCCGCGTGGGAAGCGCTGGCGGATCGCAGATCCTCGTCCTCGGCTCGGGAGGACGGGAGCACGCCCTGGCATGGCGTCTCGCGCGTGACGACGGGGTCGCCCGGGTGCGGGTCGCGCCGGGCAACGCCGGCACCAGCGCGGTGGCCGAGAACGTGCCCGATCTCGACATCCTCGACCCCCGGGCGGTCGCTCGGCACGCAAGCCGCGAACGCTACGACCTCGTGGTGATTGGCCCGGAAGCGCCACTCGCCGCCGGGGTGGCGGACGCCCTGCGCCAGGCATCGGTCCCCGTCCTCGGACCCGACCGGGCAGCGGCTGGCCTCGAATCGAGCAAGGCCTTTGCGAAGCGACAGCTGGATCGCGCCGGTGTGCCGACCGCGCCGTTCGCCGTCTTTTCCGACCCGCAGGCAGCGGTGGCCTGGGCAGGTCGGCAGGACCGCCCGCCGGTCGTGAAAGCCGATTGGCTGGCGGCGGGGAAAGGGGTGGTGGTGCCCGATACCGCCGCCGAGGCGGAGTCAGCCATCCGGGCGCTCTTTCGCGGCGCGGCACCAGGCGCGCAGGTCGTCCTCGAGGAGCGTCTGACCGGCCGCGAGGTCTCGGTCTTCGCGCTGGTCAGCGGCGAGACGGTGGTGCCTCTCGGCGCGGCCTGCGACTACAAGCGATTGCGCGACGACGATGCGGGGCCGAACACCGGCGGGATGGGTGCCTACGCGCCGGTCCCGTGGTTCGGCCAGGCCGAGCTGGAACGCGCGGCCGCCGAGCTCCTGGAGCCGGTCGCCTGGCGCATGGCGCGCGATGAGATGCCGTATCGTGGTGTGCTGTATGCAGGCCTGATGCTGACCGATGTCGGACCGATGGTGCTCGAGTTCAACGCCCGATTCGGCGACCCTGAAGCCCAGGTCCTGCTGCCGCTCCTCGATGGCGCACTCTTGGCGGCATTCCTCGCCGTTGCGAACGGCGACCGCAGCGCCATGCAGGACTCGGTCGCGCAGGGAGCGGGGGCAGCGGTCGGCGTGGTGATCGCCGCCGACGGCTATCCGGATGCGCCCGGGGCCGGCGCTGAGCTGAGCGGCGTCGAGCCGGCGGATTCGGGCAACGGAGGCCCGCTGCTCTGCTTCCATGCCGCCACACGAGGCGGCGGACCGGGTCGGTACGCTGCGGCCGGGGGCCGCCTGGTGACCTTCGTGGGACTCGGCGCCGACCTGGCTCAGGCGCGGACAGCGGCGTATCGGGGCGTCGAGAACTCCACGATCGAAGGCGGGCAGCATCGGACCGACATCGCGCTGCGCGAGCTCTAGGCCGGGGGGGCCAGGGCCGCCATGATGCGCTGCTCGAGCTGCAGGATCCGCTCCTCGAGCGCCGCGACGTGCTGGAGGATCTCGGTGTTGCCGGTCAGCAGGCGCTCGTTCTGCTTCTCCTCAAGATCGGCCTCGTGCGCCGCGTGCTCGAGCGTCATTCGGTCGCGCACCGAGGCGCGGTTGCCTGCCAGCAGGATCAGAGGAGCGGCATAGGCGGCCTGGGTCGAGAAGGCGAGATTCAGCAGGATGAAGGGGTAGGGATCGAAAGGCTTCGTCAGCAGGTACAGATTGCCCGCCAGCCAGATGATCACCAGCACCGTCTGGAGGATCAGGAAGCGCCAGCTGCCCATGAAGCCGGTCACCCTGTCGGCGATCCGCGCGCCGAGCGGTGCCTCGTCCAGCATGGCTCGATTCACCGGGTGGCGGCTTGCCGCGATCAGCGTGGACCTGTGCGTCATGAGATGCCTCCTTGCTCTCGGCCCGGCTCCCGGAGGGCGGCCGCGTGCGGGTATCCTAGAGCCGATGAGCCCCGCCCCACGCGTCGCCGTCATCTGCGGCTCCCGCTCCGACCTGCCCACCCTGCGCGGCTGCTTCGACACGCTCGATCGGTATGGCATCGAATGGGAGGCGAGCGTCATCAGCGCCCATCGTCAGGCTGCAACGCTGGCCGCCTACGTGCCGGCGGCGGAGGGGCGTGGCGTCCGTCTCTTCATCGCTGCGGCCGGCATGTCGGCGCACCTGCCCGGTGTGCTCGCCTCGCAGACCGCGGTGCCGGTGATCGGCGTTCCGCTCGATGCCGGCTCGCTTGGAGGCGCGGACGCGCTCTACAGCATCGTCCAGATGCCGCCCGGGGTCCCGGTGGCGGCCGTCGCCATCGGTTCGGCCGGGGCAAGGAACGCGGCGCACCTTGCCGCGCGGATACTGGCGCTCGCCGATCCGGAGCTGGCCACCCGGGTGGACGCCTTCCGCGCCGAGCAGGCCGCAGGCGCCGAACTGCGCATCGACCCACGATGATCGACCGCTACGCCCTCCCCGAGCTGGCCGAGATCTTCGGCGAGTCTCGCCGGCTCGAGCTGTGGCTGCGCATCGAGCTGCTGGCGGCCGAGGCCTGGCAGCGGGCCGGGGTCATCCCGTCCGACGACTGGCAGCGGATCCGGCAGGCGGCCATCGAGGTCGACGCGGAGCGTGTCCGCGAGATCGAGCACGAGTCGCAGCACGACGTCATCGCCTTCCTGCGCTCGGTCACCGAGCGGCTCGGCACTGAAGGCCGGTGGCTCCACTTCGGTTTGACCAGCTCGGACGTGCTCGACACGGCGACCGCGGTCACCCTGCGAGACGCCGCCCAGTTTGTCGAACGGGAGCTGGGGCGCCTGGTGGCGGTGGTGCGAAGGCTGGCGATCAAGTATCGCTCGACCCCCATGGTTGGTCGCAGCCACGGTATCCATGCCGAACCGATCACCTTCGGCTTCAAGGCGGCCGGTTGGTTCGCGGAGCTGACCCGCGACCAGGAGCGGCTGGCCAGAGCGCGGCAGGCGATCGCCGTCGGCAAGATCTCCGGTGCAGTCGGCACGCACGCCAACGTGAGTGCCGACGTGGAGCGCTTCGTGTGCGAGGCACTCGGCCTTGCCATCGACCCCGCCGCAACCCAGGTGGTCAGTCGCGATCGGCACGCAGAGCTGCTCAGCGTGCTCGCCATCCTGGGCGGGTCCCTGGAGCGCATCGCGACCGAGATTCGCCACCTCCAGCGCACCGAGGTGGGCGAAGCGTTCGAGCCGTTCGGCGCGGGGCAGCAGGGCAGCAGCGCCATGCCCCACAAGCGTAATCCGGTCCTCGCCGAGCGCGTCACCGGGATGGCCCGCCTGCTGCGCGGCGACGCGCTGATCGGCCTGGAGAACATGGCGCTCTGGCACGAGCGGGATATCAGCCACTCGGCTGCCGAGCGGTTTGTCTTCGAACGCGCCCTCGGGGTTGCCGGCTACGCCACCCGTACCCTGGCCACCATCCTCGATG
>JANMPX010000097.1:0-6541 GCA_031370085.1 Chloroflexota bacterium
CCGCCGGCTCCCGTCCGGTGAGCCGCTTCCACACCGAGAAGGCCATGGAACGGGTGGCGGGAATCGGCGACCTGGTGGTGACCGCGCTGGCGGAGGGGGAGCGCGCGGGCGACGCGGCTCTCCAGGCGGAGCTGCAGGCCGCTGCCGACGCCGCTATGGCGGCCCTCGAATCCTTCACCGCCTGGCTGCGCGACGAGCTCCTGCCGGCCGTCGACGGCGACTTCCGGCTGGGAGCCGATCTCTACGCCGCGAAGTTCCGTCACGCGCTCAAGACCGCGGTCACCCCTGCCCAGCTCGAGACCAGGGCCCGGCGGGAGTACGACCAGGTCCGCGCCGAGATGACCCGCATCGCGCGCGCCATCTGGAGTGAGTGGATGGGCGACGCCCAGCCGCCGGCCGACGATCACGCGGCCGTGCGCGCGGTCCTCGACGCGGTCGCCGCAGACCATCCGCAGGCCGATGAGCTGCTCGACTTCTGCCGTGCCGAGAACGCACGGATCGAGGCGTTCGTGGCCGAGCGCGACATCGTCGGCCTGACCGACGAGCCGCTGCAGATCGTGTGGACGCCGCAGTTCCTGCGCTCGTTCGGCGGGGCGATGCTGATCCCGCCCGGCCCGCTGGACCGTGGCCTCGACTCCTTTTTCGCCATCACCCCCATGCCGACGGAGTGGACCGCCGAGCGCAGGGAGTCGTACCTGCGCGAGGACAACGCGCGGATGCTGCGGTTGCTGACCATCCACGAGGCGGTGCCGGGCCACTACCTGCAGCTGGCCTACTCGAACCGAACCGACTCGGTGGTGCGCGCCATATTCCAGTCCGGCGTCTTTGCCGAAGGGTGGGCGGTCTACGTCACGCAGCTGATGATGGGCCTCGGCTATGGCGCCGATGATCCCGCCCTGATGCTCGTCCACTGGAAGTTCTACCTGCGCAGCGTCACGAATGCCCTGATGGATATCACCATCCACGCCGGCAGCATGGGCGAGGCGGAGGCGATGCGCCTGATGGTCGACGGCGGCTTCCAGGAGGAGGCGGAGGCGGCCGCCAAGTGGGACCGCGCGCGCCTCTCGTCGACCCAGCTGTGCGAGTACTTCCTGGGGAGCGTGGAGATGCACGAGCTGGAGGCGGAGGCCCGGCGGCGGTCGACGGCGGAGGGGCGCGAGTTCGTGTATCGGCCGTACCTCGAGTCCCTCCTGGCTCACGGCACCCCGTCGCTGCCGGTCATCCGGGAGATCCTCTTTGGCGCCTGAGGGCGCTGCGCGATCGGTCATGGCCAACCTGCCGCCGCCCCGCCGGCCGCCCCGGGTCTTCGCGGCGCTTCGCTACCGAAACTATCGGCTCTACTGGTTCGGCCAGATCGTCAGCCTCATTGGGACCTGGATGCAGTCGGTCAGCCTGCCGTGGCTGGTCCTGCTGCTCGGTGGCAAACCGATCCTGCTCGGCGCAGTGCTGGCGTTGCAGTTCGCCCCGTCAATGGTGCTGGCGCCGCTCGGCGGCGTCCTCGCGGATCGGGTCGACAAGCGCCGCCTGCTGATGGTCACCCAGTCGGTCGCCATGCTCCAGGCGACGGCCTTCTTCGTGCTCACCTATCTCAACGTGATCCAGATCTGGCAGGTGATGCTGCTGGCGCTGGGGCTGGGCATTGTCAACGCGGTCGACATGCCGGTGCGCCAGTCATTCGCTGCCGAGCTGGTCCCGCGCGAGGACCTGATCAACGCCATCGCCCTCAACTCGGCCAGTTTCAACCTCGCCCGCGTGCTGGGCCCGGCGGTGGCCGGTGTGACGCTGGCCCTCTACGGCCCGGCGTTCAACTTTGCCACCAACGCGGTCAGCTACCTGGCCGTGCTGATCGCCTTGGCGCGGATGGACCCATCGGCCATCCTGCGGGCGGCTCGGCCGGAGCAGTGGGCATCGGTCCGCTCCAGCCTGGCCGAGGGGATTCGCTACGCGGTGCGCACCCCGACCGTGCTCTGGCCGCTGGTGCTGCTCGGTGGGATGAGCACCTTCGGCATGAACTTCCAGACCCTGATCCCGATCTTTGCCAAGTTCACCCTGCAGCTGGGCCCCGAAGGCTACGGCCTGCTGTTCGCCGCGATGGGCCTTGGCTCGCTGATCGGCTCGATGTCGCTTGCCTTCGTCGGCGGTCGCCGCCCGCTGCTGCGCCTGATCCTGGGAGGCGGGCTCGGCTTCGTCGTCTTTGAGATCGCGCTGAGCCTCTCCCGATCGCCGTACGCCGTCTCTCCGTCGATCGCGTTGCTTGGCCTCTCCTCGATGTTGATGGTCAACACCATCAACGTGATCGTGCAGCACAGCGTGCCAAATGAGCTGCGTGGCCGGGTGATGGCGCTGTTCGTAACCGTCTTTGCCGGCACCACCCCAATCGGCGGCGTCTTCGCCGGCGGCGTGGCACAGCTGTGGGGCGCTCCGCTCGCCTTCCAGCTGGGCGCCGCGCTGGCGGGCGGCGTGCTGGCCCTGGTCGCCTACGAGCTGCTGGTGCTGGGCAAGGGCTGGACCGATACGCCGGCCCGGCCGGCGCCCGCCCCGTGACCGCTGCCGCGACTCCGGCGAGCACCGCGCGCCCGGGCGTGACGCTGGCCCTCCTTTCGCTGGCGCACGCGGTGATCCACGCGCAATCCGCACTGATGCCGCTCATCTACCCGATCGTGATCGTGCAGTTCGCGCTCAACCCGCGCGACATCGGCCTGTTCATTGCCATCACCACCGCGGTGGGCGGCTCGATGCAGCTGCTCTACGGCTTCCTGATCCGCTGGATCCCGCGGCCAACGCTGCTGGCCAGCGGCCAGCTGATCTTCGGGACCGGGCTGCTGATCGGTGGCCTCGCGTCGTCGGTGGGCCAGCTGCTGGGCGCTGTCAGCCTGTCGCGGGTTGGGGCCAGCCCGCAGCACGCCGTCGGCAACGCGCTGCTGTCGGACATCTATCCGCCGCGTCGTCGCGGCTTCGCCATCAGCGCCCACATCGCCGGCGGGAATATCGGGACCGTCCTGGTGCCGTTCGTGGGACTGGCGCTTATCAACTCGGTCGGCTGGAACGCGACGCTGGCCATCTTCGGGGTCCCGGCGCTGGTGGTCGGGACGCTGATCGCCCTCTTGGTGCGGGAGGATTCGCACGCGTATCGCGCGGCGGCGCGCCGGTCCGGCACCGTCCGCGACCAGCTCGGCGAGGTGGTCCGTCGCCGCGATCTGCGCCTCATCCTTGGCGCCGCGCTGATCGCCGCTGGCGGCCGCGGGCTCGACATCGTGGCGCCGTTCATGCTCCTCTACCTGCGCGGCCCGCTGCACCTGTCGGCGGCTACCACCGCGTCGCTCTACGCCCTGCTGCTAATCGGGGCGGTGGTCGGACCGCTGCTCGCCGGCTGGCTCTCCGATCACTTCGGCCGGCGCCGGACCCTGGTCATCTACTACCTGCTCTCCGCGGTCGGGATCCTTGCCTTCCTGGCCGCGGGCTCCAACCTTGTCCTGCTGGTCCCGTTGCTGCTGCCGTTCGGCACCGCGGTCTTCTCGGAGTCGCCGATTCTGCAGGCCTACCTCGCCGACCGAGCCACCGGTCCCACCCGGGACGTCGCGTTCAGCGTCTACTTCACCTTCGCCTTCGGGATCGGTGCCTTCTGGGCATTCGTGATCGGGAACGTGGTCGCAAGCTTCGGCTACCCCGCTGCCTTCGGAGTCATGGCCGCGTCGTACCTGGGAGCTGCGCTGCTGCTCGGCCTCGTGCCGGAGCGGCCGCTGGACGGGGAGTCGGCGTAGCGAGTTGCGGCGCGCGCTACCACCTCGTGTGCTACAACGGCGCCCCTTCCCGTTCGTGGAATAAGGCGGCGGGCCGCCGTGCTACCTCGCGTGCTGCATCGGCCCCGAATTCGTCTCGCCGGTCCCTCGGCAGACCCCTTTCCAGCCCTTCTAATACGCAGCGTGGTATCTCCGCGGAGTTCCTCCCGGCCTCGCCCCATCCAGTACCCCAGGTGGTAATCGGCGGATACGCGACGGGTAATCCCGCCGATGCATCCTCATCGACATGCGTTCATGGCGTTCGCGACCAGCTGACGTGGGGAGAGCTCGGTCATCACAGCTTGCAACCTGGTACGGGCGGGAGTTGCGCGTCGCCAGGGTCACAACCGGACTGACCCAGGCGCAATTGGCACGCCTCGCCGGCGTCAGCCAGTCCGAGACCAGCAAGGCGGAGCGAGGTGCTCTGGATGTGTCGCTCAGCGTCCGATGCCGATTGGCGGCAGCCTGCGGCCACGAGCTGGGATGGCGCCTCTACCCGGTTGCCACTGTTCGCTTGCGCGATTCCGGCCAGTTGGGGATTGCGCAAGCCATCGCGAGCGCGGCTCACCCGAGCTGGCAGGTCCGACTCGAGGTCCCGGTGGCCACGGGCGACCTCCGAGCAGCAGACCTTGTGCTGACAGGCACGGAGCAGGTGCTCCACATCGAGATTGAGCGGGCCGTTGTCGATCTCCAAGCGCAACTCCGATCGGCCCAACTCAAACGTCAGGAGCTGGCAAAGGAAGGGTCCCGACCGATTCACCTGATCATGGCGGTCCCAGACACGCATTCAGCGCGGCGGCGCCTGGCTCCTTTCGCGGCCCTGATTGGGCGTACTCTCCCTCTCCCGTCCCGTCGGATCTGGCGATCAATCCGGCACGGCGGGGCGCTCGACGGCGATGGAATCCTGTTCGTCCGCAGGGCGCCTGCCGACTAGAATCGGCCCATGGCCGACAAGGGGAACGACGAACTGACCGGGGAGCACATCGAGCCGGCCGCCGAGGTGGCGACCATCGAGAACCTGCTGCGCGAGGAGCGCCTCTTCCCGCCGCCCGCGGCCTTCGTCAGGAGCGCCACCGCCAACGACCCCGAGATCTACCAGCGCACCGCGACCGACGAAGGATTCAAGGCCTTCTGGGCGGAGGAGTCGAAGCGGATCGACTGGATCGAGCCGTGGACCGAGCTGCTGGACTGGCAGCTTCCCTATGCCAAATGGTTCGTGGGCGGCAAGCTCAACATCTCAGCCAACTGCCTCGACCGCCACGTCGCCAACGGCCTGGGCGACAAGGTCGCCTACTACTGGGAGGGCGAGCCGGGCGACAGCCGCACCATCACGTACAAAGACCTCCTCGAAGAGACCTGCCGCATGGCCAACGCCCTCCGCTCACTGGGGGTGCGGAAGGGCGACAAGGTCGCCATCTATATGCCGATGATCCCCGAGCTCCCGATCGCCATGCTCGCCTGCGCAAGAATCGGCGCCCCGCACTCAGTCGTCTTCGGTGGATTCAGCGCCGATGCCCTGGCCGGACGGATCGACGACGCGCAGTGCACCACACTTATCACCGCCGACGGCGGCTATCGCAAGGGTGCGGCGGTGCACCTCAAGGCCAGTGCGGACGACGCCATGGGGCGCAGTCCATCGGTGAAGCACTGTGTCGTGGTCAGGCGAACCGGAGACGCGGTGGATTGGCAGCAAGGCCGCGACCATTGGTGGCACGAGCTGACCGCCGATCAGCCCACCACCGCAACCCCCGAGCCGATGGACGCCGAGGACCTCCTCTACCTGCTCTACACCAGCGGCACCACCGCCAAGCCCAAGGGGATCATGCACACCACCGCGGGTTACCTGGTCGGCACCGCCGCCACCCATCGGCTCATCTTCGATATCAAGCCCGATGACGTGTACTGGTGCATGGCCGACATCGGCTGGGTGACCGGCCATTCGTACATCGTCTACGGGCCGCTGGCGAACGCCACCACCGGGATCATCTACGAGGGCGCCATCGACTTTCCGGAGAAGGACCGATGGGCCCAGATCGCGGCCAAGTACCGCGCCACCATCCTGTACACCGCCCCGACCGCCATCCGCGCGCTGATGAAGTTTGGGCACGACGTCTTTGCGCGCGACGACCTCAGCTCACTGCGCCTGCTGGGCTCGGTCGGCGAGCCGATCAACCCCGAGGCATGGGCGTGGTACTGGCAGTACATCGGCCAGGGACGCTGTCCGGTGGTCGACACCTGGTGGCAGACCGAGACCGGCATGATCCTGATCACCCCGCTGCCGGGGATCACCACCACCAAACCCGGTTCAGCCACGTTCCCATTTCCGGGCATCAAGGCCGACGTGGTCGACGAGGCCGGCAATTCCGTCCCGCTGGGCGGCGGCGGCTACCTGGTCCTCGAGCGCCCGTGGCCGGCCATGCTGCGCGGCATCTACGGCGACCACGACCGCTACATGGAGACCTACTGGAGCCGCTACCCGGGGCGCTACTTCGCCGGCGACGGCTGCAAGCGCGACGACGAGGGCTACTACTGGCTGCTCGGCCGGGTCGACGACGTGATGAATGTCAGCGGCCACCGCATCAGCACCACGGAGGTCGAATCGGCGCTCGTCTCGCACCCCGCCGTCGCCGAGGCCGCCGTGGTCGGTCGGACCGACACGATGACCGGCCAGGCGATCTTCTCCTACGTGATCCTGCGCTCCGGCTTCGAGGCTTCCGATGAGCTGGGGGTCGAGCTGCGCGAGCACGTCTCCGAGGTGATCG
>JANMPX010000202.1:0-8306 GCA_031370085.1 Chloroflexota bacterium
GACCACCGATCGACCATGGAGCGCTGCTATGGCTGGTTCCTTGGGCGCAACGACGGCGACGTGGTCATCGCCCTCCCGGAGCGGGGATCGTGCCACGACGGGCTCACGCCGTCCGGCGTCAATCGAAACCAGGGTGCCGAGTCCAGCCTGATGTGGCTGATTGCCCTCGAGCGCATCCGGCAGGTGCGCCGGACGATCGCCGCCCGCACCTGCGATGCTGTGCCCGTGCACGTGCCGCTGTGACCTCTCCGCAGACCGATGGGCTCTTCGAACGCAGCCCACGCAATCCCATCCTCACGGTGGAGGACCTGCCCTACCCGGCCAACGCCATCTTCAACCCGGGGGCCGCCCAGGTCGGAGCCGAGTCGCTCCTCCTGGTTCGCGTGGAAGACTTCCGGGGCATCTCGCACCTTCACGTCGCGCGCAGCGTCGACGGTGTCACCGACTGGCGCTTCGATCCCGCACCACTGCTGGTACCTGAGCCCGATCGTTATCCCGAGGAGATCTGGGGCTGCGAGGATCCCCGGCTGACCTGGCTGCCCGAGCGCGAAGAGTGGGCCATCAGCTACACGGCCTACAGCCGACGGGGGCCGCTGGTTTCCCTTGCCACCACGACCGATTTCCGGAACGTGCAGCGACTCGGCCCGGTCATGCCTCCCGAGGACAAGGACGCCGCGTTGTTCTCGCGGCGGCTTGCCGGTCGATGGGCCATGATCCACCGACCGGTGCCGCTGCACGGTGGCGCCCACATGTGGGTCTCCTACTCGCCAGACCTCCGCCACTGGGGCGACCACGCGCTCCTTCTGGAGGCGCGGGAAGGCGCCTGGTGGGACGCGGGGAAGATCGGCCTGGGGCCGCCACCGATCGAGACCCCGGACGGCTGGCTCGTCATGTACCACGGCGCCCACCTCGCTGCCAGCGGACCGATCTATCGTGTCGGCTTCGCACTCCTGGATCTCGAGGACCCCACGATCGTGCTTCGTCGAAGCGACGAGTGGGCCTTCGGCCCGCGTGAGCCGTACGAGATCCATGGTGACGTTCACCATGTGGTGTTCCCGTGCGGCTGGATCGTCGACGAACTCCGCGATGAGGTTCGCCTGTACTACGGAGCCGCCGACACCCGGATCGGTCTTGCGACGGCCCGGTTGAGCGCCGTGATCGACTACGTTCGTTCCTGTCCGGCGGGCCCGCAACGGCGCCGGGGAGACCCGAGCGAGGGCAACTAGTTCCAGTCACCCTCGACTTCGGGGGGAATAATGTCCCACGCTAAGATTCAGTTCAGGAGGGGTGGCAGAGCGGACGAATGCGGCGGTCTTGAAACTGGCCGCTCTTGACGTTTCTGCCTCAGACCGCACCCTCGCCACGCAGCAGACTGCTGCACTGTCACGCTGGGGGCCGGTGTAAGCCACAGCGTAAGCCACAGGCTCTCCGCGACGCCAGCCCGCTTGACCGGGCGGCACCATCGGTCTAGACTAACCCTCCTCCATCAAACGTTCGTTTGACTGGCCCGCGCCAGCGGAGACCGATGAGCGCCAGCACACCGACCCCCACCACCGCCCCGGCGCCCGTGCCCGCGCGGCCGCGCGAGGCCGACCTGCTGACCGCCGCGACCCGCCTCTTCCGCGAGCGCGGCTTCCATGCCACGTCGATGCAGGACCTGGCCGAGGCGCTGGGAATGAACCGCGGCAGCCTTTACCACTACATCGTCAGCAAGGACGACCTCCTGTGGGCGGTCCTGACCCGGGGTTTCGACCTGCTCGAGGCGCGGGTCTTACCCGTCTTGGAATCGGACGCTCCTCCGCTCGAGCGCCTCTCGGCGGCGATCCGCGAGCACCTCCGCGTCGCCGCGGACCACGCGGACGAGCTCTCCCTCATCCAGATCGAGCTGCGCTCCCTCTCGCGCGAGCGGCGGGCCGAGATGATCCGCCGCCGCGACGCATATGAGAGCCTCTGGCGGCGGACCATCGAGGAGGGAATCGCCGACGGCTCGCTGCGCGTCTTCGACATACGACTGGCCGGGACCGGGATCCTGTCGGTTTGCAACTGGTTCACGCAGTGGTACCGGCCTGGCGGGTCGCAGACGGTCGACGAGATCGCCGACCTCTTCACCGACCTCTTCCTCACCGGGCTGCGCCGACGGACCGATGCTGCGATGCCCCTCCCGGAGGCGGCGGTATGAGCCCGACAGCCCATTTCCCCCGCGTCGTGGTCGCCGGCGCTGGAACGATGGGCGCCCAGCTTGCCTGCCTGCTGGCCGGGTCCGGCTCAAGGGTCACGCTGCTCGATGTCGACGCCGCCACCGCAAAGACAGGGCTCGACCGGGCCGCGAAGCTGCGGCCCTCGCCGCTCTATGTTTCTGCCCACCTCGACCGGATTCGCGTCGGCGGCCTGGACCAGCTCGAGGCAGCGATCGCCGACGCCGACTGGGTGCTGGAAGCGATCGTCGAGCGGCTCGAGCCGAAGAAAGAGCTCTTCGCCCGCGTCGAGACCGCCCTGTCCGTCGGTGGCGGCTGGATCGTCACCACCAACACCTCCAGCCTCTCGATCGCGGCGCTGGCCGAGGGCCGCGGCGAGGCGTTCCGGCAGCGCTTCTTCGGAACCCACTTCTTCAACCCGCCGCGCTACGCTCGGCTGCTCGAGCTGATCCCCTTACCGGAGACGGATCCGGAGCTGGTGGCTGGGCTGGCCGACTTCGCCTCACGCCTGCTCGGCAAGGGCGCGGTGACTGCGAAGGACACACCGGCCTTCATCGCCAACCGGCTCGGCGTGCACGGCATGCTCACCGCGCTGCGTCTCGCCGCGGAGATGGGGCTGGGAATCGACGAGGTCGACGACCTCACCGGGCAGCTCATCGGGCGTCCGAAAAGCGCCACCTTCCGCACGCTGGACCTGGTCGGGATCGATGTGGCGGTGGCGGTCGCCGACCACTGCTACGCCTCGCTGGCGGACGACCCAGAGCGCCAGGCCTTCCTTGTGCCGCCGGTGCTCCGCCAGCTGATCGAGCGCGGGGCGCTGGGCGAGAAGAGTGGCGCCGGCTTTTACCGCAAGCAGGACAGCGAGATCTGCGCCCTCGAGCTGGAGTCTGGCGAGTACCGACCACGGCGCCGCATGGCGTTGGGTACCGTCGAGATGGCGCGCAATGAGACCGATACAGGCCGTCGCCTGGCGATGCTCCTCGCCGCGGAGGACACCGCCGGCGAGTTCCTGCGCCGTCTCTTCGCGGCCGGCCTGAGCTACGCGGCGACCATCGCGCCGCGGATCGCCGACGACGCATGGAGCATCGACGCCGCCATGCGCTGGGGCTTCGGGTGGTCGGCAGGCCCGCTCGAGACGATCGACACGCTGGGCACCGAGGGCCGCGAGCGGCTGCTGGCCGAGACCGCCGCGCTGCCCGAGCACTTCTACGCCAACGGCGCCAGCTGGAGCTTCGTGACGCACGGGCTGGCACCGATTGCGCAGCGCCCCGGGGCGCTCGACCTGGGCGCGGCCGGCGCACGGGCACGCGAGGCGCAGCTGCCATCGAACGCAGCCGCCAGCGTGGTCGAGCTGCCCGACAGCATCCTGGGGCTGGAGCTGCATGCCAAGCTGAACATCATCGGTCCCGACACGCTGGAGATGCTGAGCCGCGCCACCGCGCTGGCCGCCGAGCGCTACGACGGGCTGGTGATCGGCACCGCGGCGAACGACTTCAGCGCCGGCGCCAATCTGGCCCTGATGCTCATCGAGGCGGAGGAGGGCGAGTGGGGCGAACTCGAGCGAATGATCCGCCGCTTCCAGGAGGCGATGCTGGGCCTGCGCTACGCGCCGGTTCCGGTGGTCGTCGCACCGCGGGGCCTGACCTTGGGTGGCGGGACCGAGATCGTACTGGCCGCGGACCGAGCCCAGCCGTTGGCCGAGACCTACATGGGCCTGGTCGAGACCGGGGTGGGGCTCATCCCGGCCGGCGGCGGTTCGACCGCCATGGCGCGCCGGGCGGCGGCATCGGTCCCCGATGGAGTCAACGGCGACCGCTTCGCCTTCTTCTCGGCCATCTTCACGACGGTGGCCATGGCCAAGGTGGCGACCAGCGCCTTCGAGGCTCAGGAGCTGATGATCCTCACCGCCTGCGACCAGGTGACCGCCGACCCGGACCGCCAGTGGACCGATGCGGCCCGCACCGCCCGCACCCTGGCCGACGCGGGCTACCGCCCGCCGGTCCCCATGCCGGTCCCGGTGCTCGGACGCCGCGGGATTGCCGCTGCCGAGGCGCTCTCCTACAACCAGCTGGTGGCGCGCCAGATCAGCGAGCACGACCGGCGGGTGGTCCTGGAGCTGGCGCGGGTGATGAGCGGAGGCAACGTGGCTGACGGGACCCGCGTGGCGGAGCAGCACCTGCTCGACCTGGAGCGCGAAGCGTTCCTGCGCCTGCTCGGTGAGCAGCTGACCCGCGACCGGATCCGCCACACCCTCAAGACCGGCAAGCCGCTGCGTAACTAGGAGGTCTGCACACCGATGCGTGACGCTGTCATCGTTTCCGCCGTCCGGACCGCGGTCGGCAAGGCGCCGCGCGGCACGCTGCGCGAGACGCCGCCGGAGGAGCTGGCGATGGCGGCCGTGCGCGAGGCGCTGGCGCGCGCGGCGGGGCTCGACCCGGCCGAGGTCGAGGACCTCGTGCTGGGCTGCGCCATGCCCGAGGGGGCCCAGGGGCTGAACATCGCCCGCCAGGTGGCGCTCGGGGCGGGGCTCGCCGACAGCGCGAGCGCCATGACCATCAATCGCTTCTGCGCCTCGGGGCTCCAGGCGCTGGCTTTGGCCAGCGCATCGGTGCAGACCGGCGTGTACGACGTGGTGGTCGCCGGCGGGATGGAGTCGATGAGCTTCGTACCGATGATCGGGCACCACTTCACGCCTAACCCGGCCCTCTCCGACACGCGGCCGCAGGTCTACCTGTCGATGGGCCTCACCGCCGAGAACGTCGCCGAGCGCTACCGGGTGAGCCGCGAGGATCAGGACGCGTGGGGCCTTCGCTCCCACCAGCGGGCTTCGACGGCGCAGCGCGCCGGGCGCTTCCACGACGAGATTGTGCCGGTCACCGCGCACCTGACCGAGGTCGACGAGGAGGGCCGACCGACGGTGCGGGAGGTGACCTTCAGCGCGGACGAGGGGATCCGCCACGACGCCGACGCGCAGAAGACCTCCGAGCTCAAGCCGGTCTTCGCCGCCGGCGGCACGGTCACCGCCGGCAACAGCAGCCAGATGAGCGACGGCGCGGCGGCGATGGTGGTGATGACCGGCGAGCGCGCCGCGCAGCTGGGGCTCACCCCGCTCGGCCGGCTGGTGAGCTTCGCGACCGCGGGCGTCGACCCGGCGATCATGGGCATCGGCCCGGTCGACGCGGTGCCCAAGGCGCTGCGCAAGGCCGGCCTCTCGCTGGACGAGATCGCCCTGGTCGAGTTGAACGAGGCGTTCGCCGCGCAGGTCGTGGCCGTGGTGCGCCAGCTGGGCCTGGACGAGGAGCGCACCAACGTCAACGGCGGGGCCATCGCCCTCGGCCACCCGCTCGGCGCGACCGGTGCCAAGCTGACGGCACAGATCCTCTCCGAGCTGGCGCGCCGCGAGGCGCGCTACGGCCTCGTGACGATGTGCGTCGGCGGCGGGCAGGGGGCGGCGGGCGTCATCGAGTGGCTGGGCGGCCGACAGGCGGCGGGCGCATCGGTTACAGAGCTGGCAGGCGAGGCAGACGAGCCCCAGGGGACAGTCGCATGACCACCGAGACCCGCGAGCCGGCAGCGGCGGCCCCGCCGGGTGGCGCCTTTATCACCGGCCCGGTCGAGCCGGAGAGCGTCTTCACTCCGGAACGCCTTTCGGACGAGCACCGCGCCATCCGCGCGGCAATCGAGGCCTTCGTCACGAAAGAGGTCGGCGTGCGCCACGCGGCTGTCGAGGGGCGCGACTACGCCGCGCACCGCCTCCTGCTCGAGAAGCTGGGCCGCGACGGCTACCTGGGGATCGACGTGCCAGAGGAGTATGGCGGGGCGGGCCTGGACCGTATCAGCTCGCTGGTGGTCAACGAGGCGATCGCCACCTCTGGGTCGTTCGCCGTCACCCACTCTGCTCATACCGGGATCGGCACCCTGCCAATCGTCTTCTTCGGCACCGATGAGCAGAAGCGCCGCCATCTCCCCGGGCTGGCAGCGGGCACCACGGTCGGCGCCTACGCCCTCACCGAGCCGGCCGCAGGCTCGGATGCGATGGGGATCCGCACCCGGGCGACGCGACTGCCCAACGGCTCGTGGCGCCTGGACGGGGCGAAGCAATTCATCACAAACGCCGCCTTCGCCGACCTGTTCACCGTCTACGCCAAGATCGATGGGGAGCAGTTCAGCGCCTTCCTGGTCGAGCGTTCGACCCCCGGCCTGTCGATCGGTGCGGAGGAAGAGAAGATGGGCCTGCACGGCGCATCGACCTGCCCGGTGACCCTGGATGGCGTGGTTATTCCCGAGGGCAACTTGCTGGGCGAGCCCGGCAAGGGGCACCGGGTGGCGTTCAACGTGCTCAACGTCGGGCGCTTCAAGCTGGCGGCCAACTGCCTGGGCGGGATGGGTCCCGCTCTCGGCATCGCCACCCGCTACGCGGGCGAGCGAACCGCCTTCGGCCGCAAACTGGCCGAGTTCCCGCTCATCGGAGCCAAGCTGGCGGAGATGGCGACCCGCACCTACGCCGTGGAGTCGGCGATCTATCGGATTGGCGGACTCCTCGACGCACGCCTCGCCGCCGCCGAGGACGCCGCCTCGCCGGAAGCCGTCCGCGCCGCACTGGAGGAGTACGCAGTCGAGTGCAGCCTGGCCAAGGTGCTCGCCTCCGAGGAGCTCGGGTACGTGGTCGACGAGCTGGTCCAGGTGCACGGCGGCTACGGCTACATCGAGGCGTACCCAGCGGCCGCAGCCTATCGCGACGCGCGGATCCACCGCATCTGGGAGGGAACCAACGAGATCAACCGGCTGCTGGTGCCGGGGACCCTGCTGAAGCGGGCCATGACCGGCCGACTTGACCTGCTGGGTCCGGCGCGGCGGGCGACCGACCTGCTGATGGGCGGCGACCTGCCGAGCTTCGACGGCCCCTTTGCGGCCGAGGAGGCGATGGTCGCCGGTACGCGCACCGCCACGCTGCTGCTCGCCGGGGCGGCCGCCCAGCGCTACGGCACCGGGCTGGATGAGCAGCAGGAGCTGCTCAGCGGGCTGGCCGACCTGGCGATCGAGCTGTTCGCCATGGAGAGCTCGGTCGAGCGGGCCAAGCAGGCCGCCGCGGCGGAAGCGGCGACGACCTTGGTCCATGCCGACCTGGCCCGGCTGGCCGTGGCGCGGCGTGCAGGCGCCGTTGAGCAGCGGGCCAAGGCGTTGGCCGCGTCGGTCGCCGAGGGCGACGAGGCGCGGACCATGGTGGCCGGCATCCGGCGCCTGATGCGCGGCGAGCCGGTCGATCTGGTCACGCTCAGTCGCCGCGTGGCCGCCTCGGTAATTGCCCGGGGCGGATACCCGGTATGAGCCTCTAGAGCAAGGAGGGGCACGATGACCACCACGCAGCTGGACACGACCGCGGAGCACTGGTGGGTGGCGCACTACGAGCCAGGGGTGCCGGCCGAGGTCGAGATCCCCGCCATTCCGGTCGACGGGCTCCTGCGCCGCACCGCGGAGCGGATGCCGGACCGAACCGCACTCGTGTTCTTCGGAGCGAAGACCTCCTATGCCGAGCTCGACCGGGCGGCCGACCAGTTCGCCCACGCGCTGCGTGGCATGGGCGTCAAAGAGGGGGACCGGGTCAGCCTGCACCTGCCCACCAGCCCGGCCTTCGTGATCGCCTTCATGGGCGCGGTGCGCGCCGGCGCGATCGCCGTGCCGATGAACCCGCTCTTCGTCGAGCGCGAGCTGGGCGTCCTCTTCGAGCAGGTCACGCCGAAGGTGTCGGTCACGATCGACCTGCTCGTGCCGCGCATGCGCGCGCTGAGCGCGGCCGGCGGGGTGGGCGTACCGGGCCGCCTGGTGGTGACCGGCATCCAGGATTCGCTGCCGGTGCCGATCAAGTGGCTCTATCCGCTGACCGCCAAACGCGAGGGCCGTTGGAACCCGCAGCCGCACAGCGACGAGACACCCAACCTGTTCCGCCTGCTCCGCGCCGCACCCGGCGGGCGCGTCGAGTCGGCGGCCACCTCCGACGACGTGGCCGTGTTGCAGCCGACCGGTGGCACCACCGGCATCCCCAAGGCAGCCATGCTGAGCCACCGCAACCTGGTGGCCAACGCCCTCCAGGTGTCAGTCTGGATGCCGCCG
>JANMPX010000266.1:0-3669 GCA_031370085.1 Chloroflexota bacterium
AGTTGGTCCGGCGTAGGGCGGGCGGAAGCCTGAGGCGGCGGGTTATCTTGTGACCGGGTCCTCAAGCCAAAGCGAGCGATCCGCTACGATACCGGCCGTCGTCGCTTCCGGTGGCCGCCCCGGGGTTGTGCCGCGCGCGACGAGAAGGTAAAGGTCCGCGCGGGGTGAAGGCGATGTCCCCGATGGAGGTTACCGAGGTCGCCCGCGAATCCGAGCGATGGTCGTGACCCAGACGGCGGCCAAGCGGGCGCTGGCACTCCACCGCCGCCTGATGCGCTTCGCCGATGCGGATTCGACCGTCACCCAGCCGTGGGTCGAGCACGACACCAGCGTTCGGGCGATCGAAGCCCACCTGGCTCGGTTGTGGGCCGATCAGCCGCGCGGGGACGACCCCACGGTCACGGGGATGGGGTTGCAGCACGCCCGAGCATCGGTGCTCAACCTGATCGTGATGGTGCCCGACGAGGTGGCCGCTGCACGCGTGGTCGAGACGATGATCGGCCTCGGGGTGCGCCACCCGTCGCGGGCGATTGTGCTGTCGGCGGATCCGGCGGCCGAGGGCTCCACGCTCAGCGCGGCGATCACTGCCCATTGCCACCGCGGGGCCGACGCGCGTGACCCGGTCTGCTTCGAGGTCGTGGTGCTGGCAGTGCGTGGTGAGGCCGCCGAGCACCTGGCCGGGGTGGTGGCGCCCCTGCTCATTCACGACCTGCCGACCCACGTCTGGTGGCCGGGCAATCCGCCGTTCGGCGACCCGGTCTTCGATCAGCTCGTCAACATGAGTGACCGCGTGATCGTGGACGGGAGCGATTTCAACGACCTGCTGACCGGCTTCCGCAGGCTCGGAACGCTGCGGCGCCGCAGCGGCGTCGGCGACCTCGCCTGGCGGAGGCTGGGCTGGTGGCAGGAGCTGACCGCCCAGTTCTTCGACGCGCCGCGCTTCCGCCGCTATCTGCCGAACCTGAACCGCCTCGCAATTCGGTATGCAGTGGCGCCGGCACGCCGGGGCCCGGGTCGCCCGCGGCGCCGGCCCGATGCCGCCGACGTGGCCCCGGGGGTCAGCTCGCCGCTCGCGGCACCGATCCTGTACGCCGGCTGGATCGCCTCGCGCCTGACCTGGCGTCGCCATGCCACCACTCTTCCGCTCGGTGCTGAGGGGATGCGGCTGGTCTTGGAAGGAGCGCACGAGATGGTCGACCTGCGCCTTGAACCGGTGGTCAGCCTGGTCGATCTTCCCGGCGAGCTTGTCTCCGTACGACTCGCGGCGCGCGGGGAGATGGGCGCCGCCGAGTTCATCATCGACCGCATCGGTGATGAAGCGGCGGTCGCCACCAACGCGGACGGCATGACCGCGCTGCTGCGCCGGGTGACGATGGAGCCGCAGACCGAATCGGAGCTGCTGGCCACCGACCTCGTCTCGGACCGCCACGATTCTACCTACGAGGCGGCGCTGCGCGCCGCGGCGATCTTCCTTGATGCCGCGCGGACGAGCGAAGCGTCATGACCCGCCGGGTCGTGATCCTGGCGGACGCGGCAGCCGTGGCCACGGCGACCGCCGACGAGGTGGTGGCCGCCGCCCGGAACGCGATCCGCCGGCGCGGCGTCTTCCGCATCGCGCTGTCGGGAGGCGCCACGCCGCTGCTGGTCTACCCGCTGCTGCTTGCCAGCCCGCGCGTGGATGCGGTGGACTGGTCGCGGGTCGAATTCTTCTGGGGAGACGAGCGCGCCGTCCCGCCGACCGATCGGGACTCCAACTACAACGCTGCGCTGGGAGTGTTCCTGTCGGACCTGCCCGGTGTTCGGCTGAGCGCGGTGCACCGCATGCCGGCCGAGCGCGCCGACCTTGACCTTGCCGCGCACGAGTACCAGGACGAGATGGCCAGGGCCTTCGGCATCCCCGCCGATGGGGCCAGCCTGCCGGTCTTCGACCTGGTCTGGCTGGGGATGGGGCGTGACGGCCACACGGCGTCGCTCTTCCCCGGATCGGCTGCCCTTGCGGAGCGAAGGCGCTGGGTGGTCGGCAACTGGGCGCCGGCCACGGGCGCATGGCGGATGACCCTCACCTACCCGGTTCTGAATGCTGCACGCGAGGCGCTCTTCCAGGTGTCCGGCCCCGACAAGGATGCCGCCTTCGCCTCGGTCCTTGCCGGTTCGCCTGCCTCGCCGGCAACGGCTGTGCGCGCGAGTCGGACGGTATGGATCGTGGACCGAGCCGTGGCGGGCGGGACGGAGCATGCGGCATGAGCAGCTGGCTCTGGCTGATCGGCGCACTCGGGGCCGGTGTCGCTGCCTACCTCGTCGCCATGCCGGCCTGGACAGGCTGGCAGGCCCGCCGCCACCGTGACCTCAACGCCGAGCGCTACCTCGCCTGGCGTGGTCGCGCCGACCGGCGGCCGTCGGACGACAGGTTGTCGGAAGCCGAGCGTCGACGCCTGTGGATCGGTGGCGTGCTGGGGGTGGCCGCCCTTTTCTGCCTGGTCGGCTTCCTGAGCTACCGCTGAGCCAATGCGCGTCGAGCTGCTCTACATGGACGCCGATCCCCACTACATGACCGCCCGCCAGCGCCTGGTCGAGGTGCTGACCGAGGACGCCTTCGAGACGACAATCCAGATGATCGCGGTCAACTCGGTCGATGACGCCCAGCTGCTCGACTTCCGCGGGTCGCCCACCATTCGCATCGACGGCCTCGACATCCATCCCGAGCCACCGGTCGACATCGGCCTCATGCTGCGCGACTACCCCGCCGATGACGATCCATCGGTCGCTAGCCAGGCGGTCCCCAGCAAGCGTCTGATTCGAGCAGCGGTGGAACGCGCGCGCGGCTGGGGCCATGGGCGGGTGCGCCAGCCCTGATTCTGCGGCTGCAGGTCCTGAGCGCTAGACTCGGCCGACCATGGACCTCGCAGCATGAGCGGCAACAAGCGCCCCAGCACCTCGAGCCTGCGCCGCTTCATCAGCTCGCGACCCTACGTCACCATCGCCGAGCTGCGACGCCGTTTCGCACTGGATGACCCCGACGCCGTGTCGCGACTCGAACGTGACGGGACGGTGGCCTGGGTGGGTCTTCCCGAGCGCGAAGCCAGCAAGATTCGGGAACTCTGGCAGCACGACGAGATTGGGCTGGAGCTGTCAGTTGAGGTCCGTGCACCTGTCGTGGTTGGGGTCTACCCGATGCGCATCGCGCGATACCTGGCCGACGGATTCGGCGCCAACGGGTCCAGCAGTGCCTTCCACGGCGCGCCTCCGCGACCTCTGCCGCCCAGCCCCGCGGCCCCGGTCGGGCCGCTCACCCCGCTGCCCGCCCCGGCCGAGTGACGGTCGTCCTTCTCGGCCGCGATCTGATCATCGCCTCTCGGGTCTTTGAGGCCGCCGCCCGGGCCGGTGTCGAAGTGCTGCGCGTGGATGACCCGGCCGACCTCCCTCCTCCCGCTGAGGTGCGCCTCCTCCTGGTCGACTGGGGCGACCGATCGCCCGAGTGGGGTGAGCAGATTCGCACGTGGTGCGCTAGTGCACCGGAATCGGCTCGGTCGAAGGTGGTCCTCTTTGGCCCTCACGTGGATCTGGCTGCGCATGCGGAGGCCAAGGCCTCAGGGCTTGGACCGATGCGCGCGCGCGCGAAGCTGCTCGCTGCCCTCCCGGCGCTGCTCGGCTGAAACGCGGCGCTGCCGC
>JANMPX010000291.1:0-3250 GCA_031370085.1 Chloroflexota bacterium
AGGATCGCGCTGCGTCCCTTCTCCGGCTCGACCCCGGCGTGGGCGGCGCGTCCGGTGAGGACCACCTCGTAGTCCGCGATACCTTTCCGCGCGCTGACGATGTCGCCGTTGGCACGGGCGCACTCCAGCACGAAGGCAACGTCATGCTCCGCGGCCAGGGCTCGGATGAACGGCGTGCTGAACGGCGAGCCGATCTCCTCGTCGGGATTGGCGACGAAGGTGACCGCGGGCGTCACGTCAACCTGGTGCAAGGCGGCGATGGCGTGCAGCCCGGCAAGCAGGCCCGCTTTCATGTCGGTGACGCCCGGACCAAGGGCCCGGCGCCCCTCGGTGCGGTAGGGCCGCGCAGCGGCGGCTCCCGGATCGAAGACAGTGTCCATGTGACCGATCAGCAACAGGCGTGGTCCGCTCCCGGCCAACCGCCCGATGACCAGGTCGCCGAGCTGCGTCTCGCCGTCGACGGGGCGATGCTGGATGCGCTCGACGCTGGCTCCAAGCTCGGCCAGCCAGCCGGCCACCAGATCGGCCACCTGGTTGACGCCGCTCGGGGTGTATGACCCGCAGTCGATGTTGACGAGCGTCTCGAGCTCGGTCAGCAAGCGCGGCTGGCGCGCAGCGACGGCGGCCGGCAGGCCGGCGGGGAGGGTCATCGGCGCGTGAGTATACTGCCCGCCATGCCGCACGACGAGCCGCCGCCGGCCTCGGTTCAGCTGCTCGAGCTGCGCGTGCTGGAGGGTCCCAACCGCTTCCTGACACGACCCGCCGTGAAGCTCGAATTCGGGTCCGAGACGCCCCACCTGGCGGCCGACGTGGCGGCCACCGCCGGGCTGGCGCTCCGTCGGCTGCACGTGGAGCTGGACCTCCCGGCGCCCCGGGTGGTGGTGCGCCATTCGACCGATCATCGGCGCGCCGCGATTGCGTTCGCCTGGCGGCGTCGGACCCGCGCCCAGGCCATCGCCGAGGCGGCGGCACGAATCGCCCTCGGCCACGCCAAGGAGCGCGTTGAGCTGCGCTCCCTGCGCTCCGTGGCGCCCGGGCCGCAGCCCGACCTGCCACGACCGCGGCCGCCGATGCGGGTGGTGGCGGTGACGGGGACCAACGGCAAGAGCACCACAACCCGGCTTATCGCGCACATCGCGGCTGATGCGGGCCTGCAGATCGGCATGACCAACTCCGACGGCATCTACCTGGGCGGCGAGCTGCTGGAGGCGGGCGACTGGACCGGATTTGGCGGTGCCGGACGGGTGCTGGCGACACCCGACCTGGACCTCGCGGTGCTCGAGACGGCGCGCGGCGGCATCCTGCTGCGGGGGATCGGCTATTCGGCCAACGACGTCGGCGTGGTGACCAACGTGAGCGCCGATCACCTGGGACTGCAGGGGATCGATACGCTCGACGAACTGGCCGAGGTGAAGGGCACCGTCGTGCGGATCACGCGACGGAACGGCTGGGCGGTCCTCAACGCGGAGGATCCGCGGGTGTGGGCCATGCGCCGGCTGACTCGGGCGCGCTGGTACCCGTTCAGTCTCGATCCGGAGCACCCTGCGGTCGAGGAGGCGCTCGACCGGCGGGGCCGCGCGGCGATCCTGCAGCAGGGCTGGCTGGTGCTGCTGGCCGCCGGCCGGCGCCCGGTGCGGCTGGTGCGCGCCGTCGAGCTGCCGGTCACCTTCGCGGGCCTGTCGCGCTACAACACCGCCAATGCGCTGGCCGCTGCCGCCGCTGCGGACGCCCTGGGCCTGCTGCCGGAGCAGATCGCCGCCGGGCTGCGCAGCTTCTCGCAGGACAACGCGGTCAATCCGGGGCGCCTCAACCTGTATCAGCGCCGCGGGGTCCTGGCGATCGTCGACTTTGCCCACAATGAGGCGGGGCTGGCCGGCCTGCTGGAGGTCTGCCGAACGCTGGCTGACATCGGTCGCGGGGCGCGGAAGGGGTCCGTGCGGCTGGCGGTTGGCACCGCCGGCGATCGGACCGATGAGATCCTCCACAACCTGGGGGTGCTCGCCGGCCGCGGCGCCGATGACGTGGTCATCTGCGAGAAGCATCACTACCTTCGCGGGCGTGACCTCGGGCAGATGAACGAGATCCTGCGGCTCGGGATCCGCGAGGGCGGCTACAGCCGCGAGGTGGAGGCCTGCCCCACCGAGCTGTCGGCCTTCGAGGCGTTGCTGGGTCGGTCGCGCGCCGGCGACGTGGTCGCGGTGATGAGCCATGCCGAGCGCGCCGAGATCTTCGCCTGGCTGGCCGAGTCTGGCTTCAAGCCGGTGGGGCACGAGCAGCTTCGGGAGCGGCTCGGGGTCTAGTTGTCGACCTCAAAGGCGGCCATCCCGTCGCCATCCGCATCAATCGTCGGGGCGCTGGAGCCGCCGTGCTGGCGTCGCTGCAGCTCCTTCCAGACGTCGTTGGCGTGATCGACGCAGACCACCACCAGGTCCCCGTCGTGGCCCAGGTCGAGTGCGTAGCGAGTCGCCTCGAGCTCGTCGAGGACCGTCTCCACGCTGGTGCAGCGGGCACCGGCGGCAATCCCGGCCCGCACCCCGCGTTCGATCAGGACGGCGGTCTCGCCGCGAACGCGGCCGCGGGGGTTGGCGTCCTCGCGGACGATGATCGTGTCGAAGTGATGCGCCGCGATCTTCCCCAGCTCGACGATGTCCTCGTCCCGCCGATCGCCCGCGGTGGCCATCACCCCGATCCGCTGGCCGGTGACCATCGCCTTCCGGCCACCGGGCGACGGCTCGCTGAGGCGGTCCACGAACTCGCCCAGCGCCTGCACCGCCGGAGGGTTGTGCGCGTAGTCGACGATCACCCGGTAGCCGTCGAGCTCGAACATGTTGAGGCGCCCGGGCGCCATGAAGTAGCTGGTGGTGAAGGTGCGCAACCCCTGGCGGATGTCGTGGAGGTGCGCTCCTGCGGCCCAGGCCGCTCCGGCTGCGGCCAGGGCGTTCTGCACGTTCATGCGAGCACGACCCTCGAAGGTGGCGGGGAGCAGGTGGGTCCACACCAGGGGCAGGTTCTTGCGTCCCTGGCGCAGCACGATCATCTCCCCGTTGCGGCCCGGCTCCACGGTGACCGCCCGGCGCCCGCGGCTCGCCTGCCGCCGCACCGTCTCATTATCCGGGTCGAGGCTGAAATAGATCACCGATCCCGAGCAGTGGCGGCCCATCGCTGCGACCAGGGGATCGTCGGCGTTGAGTACCGCGGTGCCGTCGCGCGGCACCGCCTCGACCAGCACCTGCTTCACCGCGGCCAGCTG
>JANMPX010000302.1:0-6571 GCA_031370085.1 Chloroflexota bacterium
CCGTCAGAGATGCTGGCCTCGAACTTGTAATCCCAGCTATCGCCGCCCAACGATGTCGAGAACGTGATTCCGGCTGGAATCCCACCCGTGATTGTCAAGTTACTCGACTTGGCGAAGTTGGTGAGACTCTCGAGGCCGGCGGTCGAGCCGGCTGCATGATCGATGCTGATCGTGAATGTATTCGCCGTGCTGCTTGCTTGGCCGGCTTGGAAGAACAATCGAAGCGGCGCGGTCTGAAGCTCGGCCCAACCCATGAGCTGGCTCGTCTGCCAAGGGCAGGGCGCTGGCGATACACAGGGAGGATTGTTCTGGCCCTGAAGCTGCCCATTTAGTTTTGCTGCCGCCACATACGGCCCGACGAGCGGCCCGCCACTCCCCACCGGAGCTGCTCCGGCCGGTTCGATCGCGTCGGTCGCGGTGTCCGAGGCAGCGCGGGCCAGGTTTAGCCGGCCATTGCCCGTTCGAGCGGGGTCTCCGGCTGGGTCCGCGTTCCGCGCAAGGCGCCCGACGATCGCGCCATTGCTGGCAGCGGGATCGATGGCGCGCAGCAGCGCGGCGGCTCCGGCCACTTCAGCCGCAGCTGCCGACGTTCCGGAGATGGAGACGCGGCCACCGCCGACGGCGCTGGCCTGGATGTCGACGCCTGGAGCGGCCAGGAATGCGGCGGCACCGTAGTTGGAGGAGGCGGCCAGCGCATCGGCCTGGTCGGTTGACGCGACGCCAATGACGCCGCGGTCGCCGGCCGGGTAGGTGACCGACGATGAGCCGTCGTTGCCGGTGGCGGCCACCAGGACGGCCCCGCGCGCCCAGGCGTAGTCGAGCGCGGCCTGCAGGGCCGGCGAGTAGCCAGGGTTGCTGAAGGACATGAGGATGACGTCGGCGCCATGGTCGGCGGCATACACGACGCCGGCGATGATGTCGCTGTCCTGCCCGGTGCCATTGGCGCCAAGGACAACCACCGGCATGACTCGCACGCCCGCGAAGCCCACGCCCGCGATGCCATAGCCGTTATCGGTCTGGGCGGCGACGATGCCGGCCATCCAGGTGCCGTGGCCGTTGGGATCGGTCAGACCGTTCGAGGCGTCGAGGATGGAGGTACCGGCCACCAGGTTGGCGACCAGGTCCGGATGGCTGCCGTCCACGCCGGTGTCCAGGATCGCCACGGTGGCGGTTCCGGCGGGGGTCACCGAGCCGTAGAGCTGATCCCACCCGATCTGCGGCAGGGCCCACTGGAGGGGATAGGCGGTGTCGTTCGGCACCGCGTCCACCGCGCGCGTCCGGTCGATGTCGACTTCCTTGACCTCTGGGTACGCGCGAAAAACTGCGAGCTGGTCAAGCCAGGTGTCCCCATTCAGCAGGACATTGCGCATGCCCAGCTGCGGGATCGCAGATACGTCGGTGATGCCAACCGCCGCAACGATCTCGAGCTGACGCGCTTCGCTGGTGCCCGGCGCGAAGGTGACGATGAACGGCACCGGGGTCGCCGGTGCCGTCGGGGATGCTGAGGGACTTGGAGAAGTCTGGTCAGGGGTCGCCTGGGGGGTCGGCGTCGCGGTAGGGGTGTCCGAGGGACTCGGGGCGACTGAAGGACTCGGGGTGTCCGAGGGACTCGGGGCGACGCTCGCCGAGGGGTCCGGGCTGACCGGGTCCGTGGCCAGAACCTGAAGAGGCGCCGCCGCGAATGCGAAGAACATCACGGACAGCGACAGCAGGAATGACAGAAGACGCGTCAACAGGCCGCCACGGACGGCAGTCGGCAGAAGGATGGGCACGAATGAATCCCTCTATGAATCTGGCCGGCGGGCACGGGCCGGCGGACCTCACACCTTAGGGCGGCTGCTGCGGTCGGCCATCCGGAGTGGTACGGTGCCGATCACGTAACGCGCGCTCAGGGTACGGACGCGCGGCTCCGTACATTCCGGCGCTGTTCGCGCCGGTCCCTAGCCGCGAAGTTGATCCAGCTCCTTGGGTCGCCAATACTCGTGAACGTCGCGCAGCGCTCGCCGCCAGACCTCTTCCGCTGTCTCACCAGCCCGGAGGTAGACGATTTCATCCATCGCCTCGAGGAAGCCCTCCGCTGGTCGGCCGTCCCGCTTCGCGACGACCACCGCGGTCAGAGGCGGCCGCCAGGCCGTCCTCTCCTCGCGCATGATCCTATAGAGGTATCGCCCAAGCATGAAACGACCCCCTCCGACCTCCGCGTAGGTGATCGTCTTGCCCTCGATCGCGGTCCGGATCAGCTTCACATGGATATCGGCCCGGTAGGGATACTTGTTTGTCTTTGGCACGGCAATGCATCCTCATTTCGCCGTATAGGGCGATTGGCACGCTCAACGACATCGCGCATAATGGCTCCGTACCAAGCCCATGTCAACATGTGGAGGTCCTCTGGACCTCCGGTTACCTGGTGCGAGGGCCTGAAGGCCCTCGTGGTGTGGCTGCGGCTGTTCCGGCGATCCACCGTTCACCCACGAAGGCCGATGGGGCGAGACACGGGCCCTTGCCAGACCTGGGTCGGCCCCGATCGAGCCGCATGGTACGGTCGCCAGGTGAGTACCGACCCGGAGACCAAGGTCCGTACCTCGATCCGCAGAGATACTGATTCCCGGTGCGCCCGCGCGCCGTACACTCCGCGGCATGGCCGCGCCTGAATCGTCCAACCCCAACCCGGCGCGGTCCGACCGTCCGTCGGTAGTTGGCGTTGGAACGGATGACGGGGCTGCACTTCGCGACGCGCGCACGATTGCCACCCGCATCGCCGCCGATGAGGCCGCCGCCGATGCGGCTCGCAGCCAGTACGCCTCCAGCGGCGTGGCGGCCCGTGTGCCCGGCACCGGGTATGACAGGGTTGCCAGATCTGACGAACCGCTGCATGCCGTCCGCCACACCGCGATCCTGGAGCGCGGTCCGACGGACGGCAACGAGCCGCTGCTGCGCGGCGGGACCCTGTACCTCACCTCGCGCCGCCTGCTGCACGTCGGCGTTGAGACGACCGATGTGCCGCTCGGCGAGATCGACGAGATGGTGGTCGCCCTGGAGCGCCTGGTGCTGATTCGGCTGCGCGATGGCTCCGACCTGGCCGTGGAGGTCGACCAGCCGCGGCTGCTGCGCGTCCAGATAGCCGGCGTCATCGCCGCCACGCGGGCGGCTGCGGGGCCCTCCTAGGAGCCCGGTCCCCGGTCGCGGGACTCCAGGTAGCGGCGCGCGGCCTGCGCCCGGTTCTTCACTGCCAGCTTGTGGAGCACGCTGCCGACGTGGGTCTCCACGGTGCGTGGCGAGATTCCCAGTCGCTCCGCGATCTCCCGGTCGGTGAGCCCGTCGGCAAGATGGCGCAGCACCTCCGCCTCGCGCTCGCTCAGGACCGTCAGCGGGTCGTCGGCGGTCTCGGCGCTGGTCCGGCGGCCACCCGGGCCGCTGAGATGCTGGATCACGTCGGCAGCCATCGCGCGAGACATCGGCAGGTCGCCGGCCCGGATGCCTCGCACGGCGCGTTGGAGCGCTTCGGGGCTGAGGTCCTTGGTGAGGTAGCCGGCGGCACCGCTGCGCATCGCTTCGAGCAGGTCGCGCCGACCGGCCGAGACGGTGAGCATCACGATCCGAGTGTCCGGCAGGCGGGGGCCCAGTTCGCGCAGGAGGCGGAGCCCATCGGTCCCGGGCAGATTGATGTCGAGCAGGATCAGGTCCGGCCGCAGCTCGGGAGCCAGCAGGAGCGCCTCGTCGGCGGTGGCCGCCTCACCGACCACCTCGATGTCCGGCGCGGTGAGCGCCTGGCGCACCGCCGAGCGGACGAGGGCGTGGTCGTCGACCAGCATCACCCGCATCGGTCCAGGGCTGCTCATCCGGTCGCCTCGCGGAACGGCACCTCGACCATCACCTTTGTCCCATCCTGGGGCCGCGAGTCGACGGAAAATGTGGCGCCGATAAGGGCGGCTCGTTCGCGCATGCTGCGCAGACCATAGCCGGTCGTCCGGTCGGGGTCGGGCGCGAAGCCGCGGCCGTTGTCGGCGATGCTCAAGCGCACGCCTCCCGGGATCGGCTCGGCGTCGACGCGGACGCGTGTGGCATCGGCATGCTTGCGCGAGTTCGCCAGCGCCTCCTGCACGATTCGCAGCAGCTCGGCCTGGGCACGTGGGCCGAGCCGCTCGACGATCGTGTCGCAGTGACATTCGGCCCGGACTCCGAATCGGTCGCTGAAGTCATCCACGTAGCGCTCGAGCACCTGGGTGAAGGTGGTCCCCTCGGTCGGCCGCAGCGCGAGGATCGCCTGGCGCGCCTCCGTCAACGCGGCTTCGATCGCACCGGCCACCTCGCTCGCGAGGGCCCGCGTCTCGGAGCTCAGGTCGGGCGTCTGGAGGAGCCGCCCCTGCTTGAGCTTGGCGAGCCACAGCTCCTGGGACATCCCGTCATGGATCTCGCGCGCCAGGCGCGCCCGCTCGTCGGCGGTCGCCTGCGAGGCCACCGCGTCGCGCAGCCGAACCAACTCAGCGTTGGCCGCGTGGAGGTCACGCACATCTCGCCGAGTCTCCGCGGCAAGCGCGGCGAGCAGGATGGCGTAGAAGGCCACCCGCAGCAGATCACCGGCCGTGACCAGCGATCCGTAGGTGCCCGGGTGCACGGCGAACTGCACCTGGCTGAAGGCGGCCACCACCAGGCCGATCGCCAGGAAGGCATCCACGCCGCGACGCCCACGTCGGAAGACCTCGTAGGCGAGTCCGGCCGCCAGCAGGTAGGCCGCCGCAATCGCCGCCTGGAGGCCGACATGGATCGGTCCGGCAGCCGCCATGAGCGCCTGCCCGGGGTGCAAGCGCAGGATGGCCAGGCCTCGTGGGTCGATGATGATCGGGAGCCGTGTCTGGATCGTGGCAGCCAGCACCACGAAGGCGACCACCAGGACGCTCGGCAGCCAGAGCACCAGCGCCGCCGGCCAGCGCTCCGCCCGTGGCACCCGGAGAGCTGTGATGCCGGCCGCCACGAACAGCGCCGCGGCGGCGCCATCGGCCACCAGCGTGGCCCATGCAGGGAGCTGGCCGGGATCGTCGATCGCGAGACCGAAGGCGCGCTGGATGCCTGCCGCGGAGACCAGCACCGTCAGGCCGTTGAGCGCGGCGAGAACCAGGAAGGCGCTGCCGCGCACGAGGGCCGCAGAATCGCCGCCCTCGCGGAAGTGGGTCCAGGCCAGGATCGCCACCGCGGCCGCCGCCAGCGTGGCCGTTGCGTTGATCAGCAGCTGCAGCCGCTCGCTGACGATGGCCGGAGCGACCTGTGGGTTCACGAGCAGCAGGACGGTGAGGGCGGTGAGCCCCAGCGGGACGAGGGCGACCGCCCGCTCGATGCCACGCTCGCTCATCGGCCCAGCGGCTCCCCGAACAATGCGTCAGGCCTGCTGACGGTCCAGCGCCCGCAGTGCGCGCGCCGCCTGTCCGCGGTCGTGGACGCCCAGCTTCTCCAGGATGCTGCTGACGTGGGTCTCGACCGTGCGCGATGAGATGCCCAATTGGTCGCCGATCTGGCGGTCGGTCAGCTTGTCGGCCACGTAGCCCAGCACCTCGCGCTCGCGCGGGCTCAGACTGGCGAAGTCGCCTTCGCGGGGGGCGGCCGGGAACTGTCGCGCGGCGGCGGTCAGGTCGCGGATCACTTCCGCCGCCATGGTGCGCGACATGGGCAGGTGGCCGGAGCGGATGCCGCGGATCGAGCGCTGCAGCGCATCGGGCGTCAGGTCCTTGGTCAGGTAGCCGGCGGCGCCGGAGCGCATTGCCTCGAAGACGTCGCGCCGCTCGTCCGACACGGTGAACATGATGATCCGCGTCCCCGGCATTCGCGGGACCAGCTCGCGCAGGAGGTCGAGCCCGTCCATGTCGGGCATGCGCAGGTCCAGCAGCAGCACGTCGGGATTGAGCTCCGGAGCGAGCCGTATGGCCTCGTCGCCGCTCGACGCCTCCCCCACCACCTCGATATCCTGCGCGTTCAGCGCCTGGCGCACGGCGGAGCGAACCTGGGCATGGTCGTCAACCAGCATCACCCGCAGCGGACCGCTGTTCATCCGTGCAATACCTCTACCAGCGCGTCATGGACCAGCCCGTTGCTGGCCAGCGACTGGGGTCCAGCATACGAGTCCGCGCCAGCGAAGTCGCTGATCCTGCCACCGGCCTCCTTGACGATCAGTGCCGGTGCCGCCAGGTCCCACAGGGTTGGACCGATCTCCAGCATCGCCTCGGCCGCCCCCTCGGCGACCAGCATGTAGCCCCAGAAGTCGCCGAATCCCCGATCCCGCCAGGCCTGCCGCGCGATCTCTTCCACGGCCGGTCCGAAGCCGGCGGCGTCCAGTGAGCGCATCCCTGACCAGACCACCTGCGCGTCCTCCAGCTGGTCGATGGGCGACACGTGGATCTGTCGCTCGCCCAGCAGGTCTCGCGCGCTGGCGCCACCGCCAAGGCTGGCGTGCCAGCGCCGTTGCAACGCCGGGGCCGATACCGCTGCCGCCAGCAGCTCACCGGCTCGTTCGACGGCGAGCAGGGTGGCCCACACCGGGATGCCGCGCACCAGGTTGTGGGTGCCGTCAATCGGGTCGATG
>JANMPX010000316.1:0-17333 GCA_031370085.1 Chloroflexota bacterium
AGCTCCTGGAAGCACATCACCTTGGCGCCCTGCTTGGCTGCCTCGCGTGCGTACTTCTCATGTTTGACGATCATCGACTCCTTGTCGCCGGTCCAATCGGCCTGCAACAGGGCCGCGCGGATGATTCGCGCCATCGGATCCTCCTGAGTCAGCGTGGTCGTTGCCGAGTCGCCGCCGTGGCGGCCGTGTTGATCGAAGGAGCCGATACAGTACACCCGCCACTGCCGCAGCCGGACGTGCTCGGAAACGCGCAGAGGAGCTATTTCTCACCGCTGGAGAAGTGCGCGAGGTCGGCCACCAATTCCGGGGTATCGCGGATGGTATTTCTCCCCGACGAAGGGCTAGCTGCACCTCGTGCCCCCCGAGCCCGAGGAATTCTCCACCAGAGAGAAGTACGCATCCCGGGGGGAGCTGCAGCGCCAGGCAACCGCATCCCACCTCAGGCGAGACGCTCAGGCGAGGCGGAACTCCAGGCCCTCCCGCCCCGCGACCACGTCCGGCCCATCGCGAGCCTGGAGATCGGCCACCATCTCGTCGAGCTGGTCGTCGCCATGGCCCGGATCGTGGTGGAAGGTGACCAGCCGGCGGACCCTGGCCTGGACGGCGAACGCCCACGCATGTTCCAGCGAGCTGTGGCCCCAGCCCACCCGGCTCGGGTACTCCCCCTCGGTGTACTGCGCGTCGTGGATCAGCAGGTCGGCGCCATCGGCCAGTCGGTGCCCGGAGGTCCAATCCGGCGACAGTGGGAAGCGGGGCGCACCCAGCGCCGGCTCGTGATCGGGCAGGTAGGCGAGGGTCTGCCCGGCCGCGCTGATCCGGTATCCGACCGTCGGGCCGGGATGGATGATCGCCTCGCCGTCAACCGTCACGGAGCCGATCGAGAAGGGCTCGGACGGAACGTCGTGGAGCGAAACTCGGGACCCCAGGTCGCGCAGCCGGACGGGGAAAAGCGGCGGCGAGAGGTAGCGGCTCAGCCGTTCACGCAGGTCCAGGGTGGTGGACGGCGGCCCCCAGATGTGCAACTCGATGTCGGGGCGGAAGCACGGCTCGAAGAAGCCGATCCCCTGGAGGTGATCCAGGTGCAGGTGCGTGAGCAACAGGTCGATCCGGCCACGATGGTCGCGCAGCGCCGTGCCCAGCCGGCGGATGCCGGTGCCGGCGTCGAGCACGAGAAGTGCGTCATTGGTGCGGACCTCGACGCAGGCGGTATTGCCCCCGTAGCGGATCGTCTCGGGGCCGGGACTCGCCACCGATCCCCGGGTGCCCCACAGGCGAACGATCACCGATGCGTCACGTCGGCGGCGGCCTCCCAGAAGATCACCACCGCGCCAAGACGGCTGCCGCCCTGGCCCTGGAGAGGGAAGGCCGAAACCTCGAGGCTGCGGACCGTGCCGTCCGCGCCGGTAAAGTCGAACCGGTCGTGAGCCGGGCGGCGCTCGCGCAGCGCTTTGACAAAGGGCATTTCGTCGATTGCGAGCGGCTGCCCCTGGTCGTCGCGCACCGCCAGGGCAGAGGTCCACTCGGTGAAACTCAGTTCGCCGGCATCATCAAAGCGGCGGCCCAGCACCTGTTCGGCCGCTTCGTTGTAGAAGACCAGGGTGCCGTCCGGGTCGAGCAGGAAGAGCGGCACCGCCAGCCGGCTCCCCAGATGCCGCACCAGGATTCGCTCGATCGGTTGGGCCATCGGTCAATCCTCCGTCGCGCAGGCTAGCCCGTTGTCGGGCCGTCGCATAGTCCCCGGCAGTGCACAATGACCGCACCGATGCCCTGGAAGAGACCTGCCAAGATCGCCTTCATCGGCTCCCATTCGGTGCGCAAGACGAATGCAGTGCACGCCTTCGCCAGCACCATCGGGCGGGCCGGGCGGAGCGTCGAGGTGGGCCGCGAGGTGATTCGCTTCAACCCGCTCGGCCTCAACGAGGGGGCCACGCCGGAGGCTCAGCTTTGGGTGCTGATGTCGCAGATCCAGCAGGAGCTTGAGCTGCGGAATCGGGCCGAGGTGCTCGTCACCGATCGGTCCGTGGTCGACAACTTCGCCTATTTCCTGCGCGTGACCGATAGCGCCGATCCGTTCGCGGTCGAGCCGCTCATCCGCCACTGGGCGACCACGTACGACCTGTTCGTGAGGCTGCTGCCGGACGTGGCGCTGCTGCCCGACGGCGTGCGCTCGACAAGTGATGCGTTCCGGGACGAGATCGAGGCGATCCTCAACCGGATCCTGCCCCTCTACATCCCCGCGGATCGCCTCATCACCGTGCGCGCCTCGGAGGTGACCGAGTCATTCGACTGGTGGGCGATCGCCGAGCGGCTGGCCACGCTGGTCGGCGAGGAGCTGCACCAGGGTGCGGCGGTCGCGGTCGCCAAGGATCCTCCGCGTGGATAAGCGCCAACGCACCATGCGCCGGGCGGCGAACCTGGCGACAAATACCTCGATTGCCTGACCGAGCGCTATCGGCTCGTTCGGAGCGTCAGACGACCTGCCATTGACGGCAACTCTCAACCGCGGGGAACTACTGCGCGACGGAGGCAGCCGATGGCCTGTATCCCTTTCTAGCTCCCATCCACCGAGAGGTAACGGGCGTTTGGCAGCCTCCACGGTACGGTGTTCTCCACCGGAGGGAAATAGCCGCACTGAGGGTTAGCGGCGCGCCTATTCGCTCTCGGATCGCATAGGTCTGAATTGAGCTTCCGGGGTGTGGTCTAATCGCTTTCCCACACCGATCAACGCCGCACCTGTTGCGCTCGAGGTACCGATGACCGTCACCTCCACCGATCGCCTGACCACCGACGAGATCCTGCGCCTGAACCGGGAGTACACCTTCTTCTCCTGGTCGGCCCAGGCCAAGATCAACCCGATCGTGATCGATCGGGCCGAGGGGATCTATTTCTGGGATCCCGACGGCAAGCGCTACATCGACTTCAACAGCCAGCTGATGAGCATCAACATCGGCCACGGCAACCAGCGGGTGGCCGACGCCATCGCCGAACAGGCGCGTAAGCTGGCGTTCGCCGCGCCGCAGTTCGCCACCGAGCCCCGCGGCCGGCTGGGACAGCTGCTCTCCGAGATCACGCCGGGCGATCTGAATCGGTTCTTCTTCACCCTTGGTGGGGCCGAGGCGAACGAGAACGCGCTGCGCATGGCTCGGATCGTGACCGGGCGACAGAAGGTGATGGCCTACCACCGCTCGTACCACGGCGCCACGGCGGGCGCCATCAGCGTCACGGGCGACCCGCGCCGCTGGGCCAACGAGCCGGGGATTCCGGGAATCATCCGCGTGCTCGACCCGTGGCGCTGGGCTCGAGGCGAGGCGGAGCCGGTCGAGGAGCACCTGGCCTACATCGAAGAGGTGATGCAGTACGAGGGGCCGCACACCATCGCGGCCTTCATCATGGAGACGGTCACCGGCACCAACGGCATCCTGATCCCACCCGACGGCTACCTGGAAGGGATCCGCGAGCTGTGCACCCGGCACGGCATCGTGATGATCGCCGACGAGGTGATGGCCGGCTTCGGGCGCACCGGGCGCTGGTTCGCCGTCGATCACTGGAACGTGGTCCCCGACCTGATGACCATGGCCAAGGGACTGACCAGCTCGTACCTGCCGCTCGGCGCGGTGGCGATGAGCCCCAAGATCGCGGACTATTTCAATGACCGCGTCTATTTCGGCGGGCTCACCTATTCCGCGCACCCCGTCTCGTGTGCCGCGGCGATCGCCGCGGTCAACGTGCTGCGCGACGAGGACATGGTCGGCAATGCGGCCCGCCTCGACCCGGTCATGAAGGAGCTCCTGCGGGGACTCCAGGAGCGGCACCCGAGCGTTGGGACGGTGCGCAGCATCGGCCTCTTCGGCGTCTTCGAGCTGGTGCGCTCACGCGAGACGATGGAGCCGATGGCCCCGTTCAACGGCAGCTCGCCGGAGATGGCCGCGCTCGAGGCCCGGCTGCGGGCGGATGGCCTGTACACCATGCTCCACTGGAACCAGGTCTTCACCAACCCGCCGCTGTGTATCACCGAGGCGCAGCTTCGGGAAGGGTTCACGATCATCGACCGGGCGCTCGACGCCACCGATGCGGCGATCGCCTGACGCCACGCCTTCGCTGACCGTCGCGGCCGCGCCCCGTCGCTCGCGCGTGGGCCGGCTGCGGGCCTATCTGCTCTTCCTGATCGGGCTGTTCATCCTCTGGGAGGGCCTGAAGTTCCTTGGCGGCGACCCGTGGCGCTACTTCGGCTGGGAGTGGCACCCGCCGCTGAAGATCACCACCGTCAACGACCAGAGCCTGCCGCACCTGTGGGACATCGCCACCACCATGGCCGGTCCGTGGCGGCGCAACGCGGATGACTCCCTCTTCGCATATCTGGTCGTGAAGGCGCTGTACACCTGGCGCGAGGCCGCGATCGGCTTCGTGGTCGGAGGCCTGCTTGGCATCGCCCTGGCGGCGGCGTTCGTCCATTCCCAGCTGCTCGAGCGTGCCTTCGTCCCCTACGTCGTGGCCAGCCAGACGATCCCGATCGTGGCGCTGGCGCCGATGATCGTCTTCTTCTTCGGGAACAGCGTCTTCAGCGTGGTGATCATCGCGACCTACCTGACCTTCTTCCCGGTGACGATCGCCATGATCCGCGGGCTCCGCTCGCCCGACCCGCGGGCGCTGGAGCTGATGCGCTCGTATGCCGCATCGCGCCGCACCATCCTGTGGAAGCTGCGCCTGCCGGCCTCGCTCCCCTACCTCTTCACCGCGCTGAAGATCACCGCCACCGCCAGCATCGTGGGGGCCATCATCGGGGAGGGCCCCGGCGCCATCCAGGAAGGGCTGGGCTGGTCGATCATCAACTTCAACCAGCAGTACGTCACCAGCCCCGCCAAGCTGTGGGGCGCCATCTTCGTCGCCTCGCTGCTGGGGATCGCCTTCTACAGCCTCGTACGCCTGGTGGAGCTGCGCGTCCTGCGCGGGAGACCCGGCGCCTCCGCCGGATGATGGGAGACAGATGACCGACCAGACCGTCGTTCGCCTTGCCGGGACCGAGAAGCGCTTCGCCCTGCCCAGCGGCGAGACGATGACCGCAGTGACCGGGATCGACCTGGAGCTGCAGCGCGGCGAATTCGTGTCGCTGATCGGTCCCTCCGGCTGCGGCAAGTCGACCCTGCTGCGGCTGATCGGCGACCTGACCCAGCCGTCGGCGGGCTCGGTCACGATCAACGGCAAGCCCGCTCACCAGGCCCGCCTCGACCGCGACTACGGCATGGTCTTCCAGGCGCCGGTGCTGTTCGACTGGCGCACCGTCGAGGAGAACGTGCGTTTGCCCCTGGAGCTGATCGGGCAGGACCGGGCCGCACGCGACGCGCGGGTGAAGGAAATGCTCGAGCTGGTCGAGCTGACCGATTTCGCCCGCCACCACCCCTACCAGCTCTCCGGAGGCATGCAGCAGCGGGTGGCGATCGCCCGGGCGCTGACCTTCTCCCCGTCGATCCTGCTGATGGACGAGCCGTTCGGCGCGCTCGATGAGATGACCCGCGAGCGGATGAACTCGGAGGTGCTGCGCATCTGGGAGCAGACCGGCATCACCGTCGTCTTCGTCACCCATTCCATCCCCGAGGCGGTCTTCCTCTCCAGCCGGGTGGTGGTCATGAGCGCTCGCCCGGGGCGCATCACCGAGATCGTGGAGATCGACCTGCCGCGGCCCCGCGGGGTGGAGACGCGCGAGACGCGCCGCTACTTCGAGATGGTGACTGAGGTCCGTGAAGCGTTGCGCGGCGGGGAAGGCAGGCGCGATGAGGCCCAGGCGTCGCTGGAGCGGGCCGCGGCCGAGGGGATGATCGGTTGAACAGGACCGCCGCCCGGGTGCGGCACTACCTGCCGGCAATCGTCGTCTTCGTGGCGGGGATCGCCATCTGGGAAGGAGTCATCCGCGGCCTCGGCATCCGCGCCTTCATCCTGCCGGCGCCGTCGTCGATCATCGGCGCCCTGGCGAAGAACTGGGACGCCGGGTATCAGATCTTCCCCGCCGCCAGGACCACATTGCAGGAGGCGGCGGGCGGCCTGATCGGGGGGGCGCTGCTCGGCTTGGTTGTCGCCTTTGCCGTGGCGCGTTTCCCCACCGCGCGCGATATCGTGCTGCCGATTGGCATCGCGGTGAACGCCATCCCGATCGTCGCCTTCGCGCCGATCGCCAACCACTGGTTCGGCTCGCAGAGCGCGTACTCGAAGATGGCGATCGCGGGCGCGCTGGTCTTCTTCCCGATCATGATCAACGTGCTGCGCGGACTCACCCAGGTGGACGACTCCGCCCTCGAGCTGATGCGCTCGTACGCGGCCAACGAGATGGCGGTGCTGCGCAAGGTGCGCATCCCGAACGCGCTTCCCTTCTTCCTGACCGGGCTGAAGATCGGGACCACGCTGAGCCTGATCGGCGCGGTGGTGGGCGAGTACTTCGGCGGCTTGAATGTCGCCCTTGGGCGGGTGGTGGTCGAGAGCGCCAGCACCCTTTCATTCGAGGTGACCTGGGCCGCCATCCTGGTGGTCTCGGTGACCGGGATCGTCATGTACCTGGCGGTCACCGGACTGGAGCGGGTCTTGATCCCGTGGCACCAATCGGTCCGCGGCGAGCGCCTGGCGTAGTGCGCCAATTGGCTGGCCAAGGTTGAAGGCCGCCCCTAGAATCCATCCATTCGGAGCGGGTGGCCCGCCCACGGGCCGAGGACATATCAAGGAGTGGAGATGAGGGCTTCCAGAATCACCCTGGCGCTGTCGGTCAGCGTCATGCTGGTGCTTGCGGCGTGCACCAGCGCAAGCAGCGGGCCAAGCGCGAGCGCAGGTGCAAGTGGCCCTTTGACGAAAGTGCGCGTGCAGCTGCAATGGTTCCCGCAGGCACAGTTCGCCGGCTATTACGCCGCGGCCGCCAAGGGCTACTACGCCGCCCAGGGACTCGACGTGACGATCGTCCCCGGCAGCGCGGATATCGCGCCCCAGGTCGAAGGCTCCAAGCCCAACGGCCCGGAATTCACCCTCTCCTGGGTGCCCAAGGTGCTCCAGGCTCGCGAGAGCGAGGCCGGGTCGGACCTGGTGAACATTGCCCAGGTCTTCCAGCGCGCCGGCACCCTGTCGGTCTCCTGGAAGTCGAGCAACATCACCTCGCCGGCCGATTTCAAGGGCAAGAAGGTTGGGGCGTGGGGCTTCGGCAATGAGCTCGAGGTGATCGCGTCCGCCATCAAGGCAGGGCTCAAGCCGGGGACCGACTTCACGCAGGTCACCCAGGGCTTCAGCATGGACGAGCTGGTCGCTGCCTACGACGGCTGCGCAGCTGCCGATACCGATTGCGTCGACGTCGCCGAGGCGATGATCTACAACGAGTACGCGCAGCTGCTCGAGACCACGAACCCCAGCACCGGCAAGCTGTTCCAGCCGTCGGACCTCAACGTCATCGACTACAACAAGGTCGGGACGTCGATGCTCCAGGACGGGGTCTGGTCGCGTGCCGCCTGGCTCGCCGAACCGGGCAACGAGGCAACCGCGGTCAAATTCCTGCGTGCGTCGTTCCAGGGCTGGATCTATTGCCGCAACAACCCGGCCGACTGCGAGCAGTTCGTGGTTGATGCGGGCAGCACGCTGGGCGCCGGACATCAGAAGTGGATGATGAACGAGATCAACGCGCTGATCTGGCCGTCGCCACTGGGGATCGGCGTCCTGGATCCGAAACTGTGGGTTCAGACGGTGAAGACCGCCTCGGCGGCCGGCATCATCACCCGCTCACCGGGGAGCGGCGTCTTCCGGACCGACCTCGCGACGCAGGCCCTCAAGGGACTGACCGATACGACCGGCACGGACTTCGTGAAGGCAACGGTGGAGATCACGCCAAAGGGCGAGTAACCGCTCGCTCGCCGTACCGGCGAAACGAGGCCCCCTCCGTCCGCGGAGGGGGCCTCACCTTCTACTCGACCGCCGCCTGCGGCTCCGCGCGGCGGACCAGCCCGCCCATCAGGGGCGGCACCAGCAGGGCGGTGATCACCACCATTCCGACGATCACCGCGTACAGTTCGCGCCCGATCGCGCCGACCGCGAGCGCCAGCCCGGCCACGATGATCTCGACTTCGCCGCGGGGCACCATCCCCCACGCGATCAGCATGGCCCGCCGACGCCCGGACCGAATGGCGCCAAGGAACGAGCCGGCGAACTTGGCGACGATCGCCAGCGCGGTGATGCCGAGCAGCAGCGCCAGGGTCGACAGGCTGCCGAACGCGGCCGGATCCACCTGTGCGCCCACGAAGCCGAAGAAGAACGGCGTGAAGAAGGCGGCGACCGGCGCGGTCTCGGTCTCCAGCGCCTCGCGCTCGCTCGACTCACCCACCACCATCCCGGCCAGGAAGGCGCCGATGATCGCCGCCAGCCCGATCTTGGCCGCCAGTGCGGCGAGCCCGAGCATCACGATCATCCCGGGCAGAAACGGCGTCTCCGCGAACTTCGGGTCCGTCAGCAGCGAGCGGCGGCGGCGCAGAATGCCTGTCCCGCCGATGACCACGATCCCAATGAAGGCGGCGGCCAGCGCCAGCAGCAGCGCAATGCGATCCGGGCTCACCTCGCCGGCCGCGATCCCGACTGCCACCGCCACGATCAGCATGGCCAGCACGTCGTCGATCACCGCGGCCCCCAGGATCACTCGCCCCGAGATGGTCCCCAGCGCTCCGAACGAGGCGAGCGCCCCGCTGGTGATGCCGACCGAGGTGGCGGTCAGCGAGGCGGCCAGGAAGATGCGTCCCTCGAAGCTCAGCTGCAGAGCGCCGCCCGCCAGGTAGCCCCCCACGAACGGCAGAGCGACGCCCAGCAGGGCGACCGCCAGCGCGGTGCCGCCGACCCTGGCGACCTCGCCGATCCGCGTCCGAACGCCCACCTCGAAGAGGAGCAGAACGGCGCCGATCTGGGCAAAGAGCGACGTTTCCGGCGTGATCTGGTACCAGCCCAGCACTGCGGGGCCGACCAGCGCGCCGCCCAGGATCTCCCCCACCAGGGCCGGCTGACCGATGCGCTTGAAGAGCTCGTCGCCGAGCTTGGTGGCGAGCAGCAGCACGAAGAGCTGGAAGAGAACCTCCGGCAGCTGGTCCATGTTTCCGCACTCCCTGATTGCGATCGCCGGGGACACGCAAAAGGAGACCGCGCAGCGTTGCGCAGTCTCCACCTCAGGGACCGGCGATACGGGCCCGGTCCCAGGCCCTCGACCGCACGCGGCGGCAAAGCCAGTCTAGCGGCCGCGTCGATCCACCGACAAGCCCTCTACCGGCCCGTTCGGGAGCCCGTGCTACGCTTGCCACCCCGCCAGGAGGTCCATCACCTGACGTCCAAGCCGTCGCCGCCATCACCTTCAGCCCTTGACGCAAAGGGCCTCCGCGAGGTCCGCAGGGTAGGCAGCGCCGACCTGATGGTGGGGATCCCCTCATTCGGCAATGCCGACACGATCGGCTACGTCGTCCGCGCCGCGACGGCCGGCATGGTCCAGTACTTCCCGGATCTGAAGCCGATCCTGGTCAACTCCGACGGCGGCTCGCCCGATGACACGCCGCACGTGGCGGTCAGCACCGAGAGCCCCGACTACATCGAGCGCATCATCCTGGTCAGCCCGCGCCACAGGCTCCAGCGCATCAGCGTGACCTACCACGGGACGAGCGGCAAGGGAACCGCCGTGCGCGCGCTGTTCGAGATCGCCGCGGAGCTCAAGGTGAAGGCCATGGTCATGGTCGACTCGGACCTGCGCAGCATCGTCCCCGAATGGATCGAGCTGCTGGCCGGGCCGATCCTCAAGGGCGGCTATGACTTCGTGGCGCCGATGTATGCGCGCCACAAGTACGACGGCACGATCACCAACAATATCGCCTACCCGCTCACCCGGGCGCTCTACGGCACGCGCATCCGCCAGCCGATCGGCGGCGATTTCGGCGTGAGCGGCGACCTCGTGCAGCGCTACCTCGAGCTGGACACGTTCGACGATCTCACCGCCCGGTTCGGGATCGATATCTGGATGACCCACTCGGCGCTCAACGAGGGGTTCGCCGCCTGCCAGGCGCGGCTGGGCGCCAAGATCCACGACGCCAAGGACCCCGCATCGGACCTTGGGCCGATGTTCCGACAGGTGGTCGGCACCCTCTTCCGGCTGGCCGGCCACTACCAGGACCGATGGCTCCGGGTGCGCGGCTCGCATCCGATCCCGGAGTACGGCTTTGAACGGGTGGTTGCCCCCGAGGAGGTCACGGTCAGCCACGCCAAGCTGGTCGATAGCTTCGAGGGGGCCCGCCTGACCAGCCGCGAGACGTGGACGGAGATGCTGGCCCCGGAGCAGCTCGAGCGGGTGATGGGCGTCGACTGCAACGCGTTGGCCACCTTCCACTTCCCGGCTGAGCTGTGGATCCGCTGCCTCTACGACGCGATGGTGGCGTTTCACCGACCTGGCGTGGACCAGGAGCGCCTGCTCGCCGCGCTGACGCCGCTGTACTTCGCCCGGACCGCGGGCTTCATCGCCGAGACCGCGGAGATGACCACCGACCAGGCGGAGCGGGTCATCCAGGCGCAGGCGCAGGCATTCGAAGACCTGAAGCCGTACCTGGTCACGCGCTGGACCGAGATGCTGGCAGCGCGGAGCCGAGCCTGATGGCCACCCGCCGCAACCCGTATCGCATCCTGCTACCGCTTGCCAACCCGAGGACCGCGCGGGACCTGGTGCGGATCGGCGCGGGGATCCGAGTCGGGCGCTCGACGGAGATCACCGCCCTCGGGATCGTGGAGGTCCCGGAGGGAGTTTCGCTTTCCCAGGGCGCCATCCAGGCGCGTACCTCGCGCCGGCTGCTGCAGCGCGTGCTGGCCTTCGGCGACGAGGAGGGGGTCGAGATCCGGACGATGGTCCGGATCGGGCGACGGGCGGCAGATGGGGTCATCGAAGCGGTCGGAGAGGAGGGCACCGACCTGGTCATCTTTGGCTGGGGTGGGCCTGCCTCTCACGGCGCCTCCACCAGCGAAGGCTCCGACGACGGCGCCGCCGATCCGCCGGTCTTCTCGCCGACGATCGACGCTGTGGTGCGTGAGTCGCCGTGCGATATCGCCGTGGTCAAGCAGCGCGGCGTCGAGCACGTCCGTTCGATCCTGATCCCGGTGCGTGGTGGGCCGCACGCCGAACTGGCGATACGCGTCTCGCGGGACCTGGCCAGGCGATTCGGCGCGCAGATGGTCGTCCTGCACGTGGTGCCGGTGGGGATCGGTGAACGGGCGCGCGCTCGGCAGCAGGCCGCCCTCGACGCGTTCATCGCGCAGCACGGCGGTGGCCGTCGCCTGACGGGCAGGCTGGTCGAGGCGGCATCGGTGCGGCGGGCCATCATCCGGGAGGCCGCCCACCACGACCTGGTGGTGATGGGCGCATCGGCGCAGCCCTCGAACGCCGCGCCGGACGGGCGCTTCCTGTTCGGGATCGTGGCGGAGGCGGTCGCCACCCGAGCCAAGCCAACGGTGATCGTGGTCAAGACCAAGCGCGCACCGGACCGTGCCACCTTCGACGAGCTGCGCGCCGCGGAGGGAACGCTGGCTGCGGCGGACGAATTCGTGGAGCGCAGCCGATCGCTGCCGAACATGGTCGACCGCTGGTTCGCCGAGAACACCTTTCACGCCAGCGAGTTCCGCGACGTGGCCAAGCTCGTCGAGCTGAAGGAACGCCAGGGCCTGACCATCAGCGTCGGGCTGCCCGCGCTGAACGAGGAGCAGACGCTCGGCCAGGTCATCCGGCGCATCAAGGGCCCGCTGATGGATCGGCTGCCGCTGATCGACCAGCTGGTGGTGATCGACTCCGACTCCACCGATCGGACCGTGGCGATCGCTGCCGAGCTTGGCGTCCGCGTGGTGAACCACCGCGAGATCCTGCCCGAGGTCGGCTCCCAGGCCGGCAAGGGCGAGGCCCTGTGGAAGAGCCTGCACGTGCTCGACGGCGACATCGTGGCCTGGGTCGACACCGACATCCGCAACATCCAGCCACGCTTCGTGTCGGGCCTGCTCGGCCCGTTGCTGCGTGAGCCGCGCATCCAGTACGTCAAGGGCTTCTACCAGCGACCGATCAGGGAGGGAGACAAGCTCGTCCCCGAGGGCGGCGGACGAGTCACCGAGCTGATGGCGCGGCCGCTCATCAACCTCTTCTTCCCTGAGCTGTCGGGGATGATCCAGCCGCTCTCCGGCGAATACGCCGGGCGTCGCGCCGTCCTGGAATCAGTCTCCTTCTTCACCGGCTACGCGGTCGAGATCGGGCTGCTGGCCGACATCCTGGAGGCGGTGGGCCTGTCCGGCATCGGCCAGGTGGACCTCGAGCGCCGCGTCCATCGCAACCAGTCGCTCACCAACCTGTCACAGATGTCGTACGTGATCCTGCTGGCGGCCATCCGCAAGCTCGAGGAGCGCCACCGGATCGAGCTGCTGACCGAGGTGGGGCGCGGCATGAAGCTCATCAACCGGGGGCCCGATCAGTTCAACCTCGAGGTACGCGAGATCGGCGACGAGCTGCGGCCGCCGATCAACACGGTGCCGGCCTACCTCGAGCGCCGCCGGCAGCTGTTGGGCCGATGAGCAGCGCCGCGCTCCGCGTGGTGCTCGCTCCGGACTCGTTCGGCGGTGCCCTCGACTCCGTGGCGGTGACCGATGCGATGGCGGTTGGCTGGCTCCGCGGACGGCCCGACGACGAGGTCGCGCGAGCCCCGATGTCGGACGGAGGGGAGGGAACGCTGGCGGCCGTCGAGGCCGCTCTGGGAGAGCGCGCTGAACGGCGGACCCTACCTACCGTCGATGCGCTTGACCGCGCGGTGGTCGCCGACTGGCTGCTGATCGACCAGGGGCGGAGTGCATTCATCGAGATGGCGACCGCCTCCGGGCTGGCGCTCCTGGCGCCGGCCGAGCGAAGCCCCGCCACGATCCGCGTCGCCACGACCCGCGGCACCGGTGAGCTGATCCGGGCCGCGCTGGACGCCGGAGCGCAGCGCATCACCCTGGGCCTTGGCGGGTCCGCCACCAATGACGGTGGCGCCGGCCTGCTGGCTGCGCTCGGAGTGCGCCTCTGCGATGCCGCCGGGATGGAGCTCCCCTCGGGCGGCGCCGTGCTGGCGCAGGTGGCGCAGATCGACGCGGCCGGGCTGGACCCTCGGCTGGCAACGGTTGAGCTGGTGGTCGCCTCGGACGTGACCAACCCGCTGTGCGGGCCGATGGGCGCCTCGGCGGTATACGGGCCGCAGAAGGGGGCCGATCGGCGAGCGGTCGAAGAGCTGGATGCGGCCCTCGCCACATTCGGGCGCGTGGCGGCGGCGGCCTCCGGGCGCGATGTGGTCGACATCCCGGGCGCAGGCGCGGCCGGCGGCACTACGGCAGGCCTGCTTGCCTTTACCGATGCGATCGTGCGGCCGGGAGTCGACGTTGTTGCCGAGATCATCGGGCTGGCGGAGATGCTGATCGGCGCCGACCTGGTGATCACCGGCGAGGGGCGCGCCGACGAGCAGACGCTTTCCGGCAAGGCGGCGATGGGGGTCGCCACGATGGCCCGCCAGGCGGGCGCCGCGGTCGTCCTGCTGTGCGGGGCGCTGGGGCACGGGTCTGCCGCCCTCGAGGCATCAGGCCTGTTCGACCTTATCCAGCCGATCATCGACCGGCCGCTGAGCCTCGAAGAGGCGATGGCCGATACGGAGCGACTGCTGGTCAACGCGGCAGAGCGCCTGGCGCGCGCCGTGACGATCGGCCAGCGGGGCTAGGTCCGCTCAGGGGCTCCGGCCCACGCTTCATCGATCCGCTCGACCAGCTCGTCGAGCGAGGACACCACCAGGGAGGGCACGATCCCCGGTGGCAGCTGCTGAATGAGCCCCCACGGGCCACGGCGGATCCAGACAGCGCGCATGCCCGCCTCGATCGCCGGCGTCACGTCATTCTCGACCCGATCACCGACATAGGCGACCTCGCCGGGCGGCGGCGACCCGATCAGCTCCAGGGCTCGTGCGAAGAACTCCGGGGCGGGCTTGGAGACCTCCATCTCGGCGCTCATGGCGATCACCTCGGCATCGACCCCCAGGGCGCGCAGCTCGGCGGTCCGCTGGGCAGGCTGGTTGGCGATCACCGCCAGGCGGAAGCCGCCGGCCCGCAGCGCGGCCATCGAGCGGAGGGCATCGGGGTACAGGTCGATCGGCTTGAAGCCGCGGTATTCGCTCTCCACCGAAGCGGCCCATTCGCGCCAGTTGGTGATGCCGAATCGGGCAAACACGTCGTGGTGCTGCCCGCCGCGCGCGATCTCGGCGCCGAGCACCCCCATGAAGGTGAGCCGCGGGATGCCCAGATGATCGGCCCAGGTGGACCAGACCCTGGTCTCATCGATCAGCGTCTCGCCCACATCCAGCATGATCCAGCGGCTCATCGCTGCCAGCCTACCCGCCAAGCGTGTCAAATTCAGACGCGGGCCGCACTAACCGCGCACAGCGCCTGTGGAACGGACAAATGCGGCCGTCAACCTGCACGGCGTTCGCTTCTGACCCGCTGATCGCCTGTAGTGCGGCTCTCATCGGAATCTGTCCGGTTGGGCACGATGCGACGGCCGACCGCAACGCCACGCTACGCCTGCTTCACTCCGCTGACGAGTGCCTGGACCGTCTTCTTGGCATCACCGAACAGCATGGCGGTCTTCTCGTCGGAGTAGAGGGGATTGGCGATGCCGGCAAAGCCGGCAGCCATCGATCGCTTGAGGACGACCACGTTCTTGGCCTGGTCGACGTTGAGGATCGGCATGCCGTAGATGGGCGAGGTCTTATCGGTACGCGCGGAGGGGTTGGTGACGTCGTTGGCGCCGATCACCAGCGCCACATCGGCGTTGGCGAAGTCGTCGTTGATCTCGTCCATCTCCTTCAGCCGTTCGTACGGAACGTTCGCCTCGGCCAGCAGCACGTTCATGTGGCCCGGCATGCGCCCGGCGACCGGGTGGATCGCGAACTCGACATCGACCCCCCTGGCGATCAGCAGATCCATCAGCTCGCGGACCGGCCCCTGGGCCTGGGCGACCGCCATCCCGTAGCCGGGGACGATGATCACCTTCTTGCCGTAGGCCATCAGCACCGCGGCGTCATCGGCGCTGATCTCGCGGACCGTCTGCTCGCCGGCGGCGCCTGCCACCACGGCGCCACCGCCGGTGCCGAACGCCCCGAACAGGACGTTGAAGATGGAGCGGTTCATGGCGGTGCACATCAGCTGGGTCAGGATCGCGCCCGAGGCGCCAACCAGCGTGCCGGCGATCAGGAGGGCGTAGTTGCCCAGCACGAAGCCCGTGGCGGCCACCGCGATCCCGGTGTAGCTGTTGAGCAGGCTGATCACCACCGGCATGTCGGCTCCGCCGATCGGCATCACCAGCGCCACCCCCGTCACCAGGGCGAGCGCCACGAAGAGCAGGAAGAGCGGCACGCTGTTGGTCAGCACGGTCAGCACGACCCCCAGGGCCAGGATCGAGCCGACCAGCAGCGCCGCCACCAGGCGTGACCCCGGGTAGGTGACCGGGCGCCCGGGAATGAAGCCCTGCAGCTTGCCGAAGGCGACCACCGATCCGGTCAGGCTGACGCCTCCGATCACGGCACCCAGCAGCGTTGCGATCACCGGGATTGCCGGCAGCAGGTTGCCCGAAGCAGCGTGACCCGACGAGAGCAGGAATTCGGAGACCGCCACCACCGCGGCGGCGCCGCCGCCCGCGCCATTGAAGATGGCGACCATCTGCGGCATGGCGGTCATTGGCACGCGGCGCGCTCCCAGCACGCCGGCCACCGTCCCGACCAGGCCGGCGGCAAGCACGATCCACCAGTGCTCGAGCATGCCCGGCGTGCGCACCAGCGTCCAGATGACCACCAGCGCCATCCCCGCCGCCCCGAGCTGGTTGCCGGTGCGCGCCGTCTTTGGCGAGGCCAGGAACTTGAGGGCCAGGACGAAGGTCACCGATGCGACCAGGTAGACCCCGAAGGTGAGCATCTCGAGCGTGCTCACGACTTGTCCCCCGGCTTGCGCCTGAACATCTCGAGCATTCGGTCGGTGACCACGAAGCCGCCGACCACGTTGATGGTGCCGAGCACGACGCCGATCAGCGCCAGCGCGATCCGCAGCGGGTCGTCGGCGGTGGCAGCCACCAGCAGGGCGCCCACCACGATCACGCCGTGGACGGCGTTGGCGCCCGACATGAGCGGGGTGTGCAGCATGGTCGGCACCTTGCTGACCACCTCGTAGCCGACGAAGCCGGTCAGCACCAGGATCACCAGCGCATCGATCAGGGCGCGCGGGTCGAGCGCCTCGGTCATGCCACGTCTCCCTTGGCGGGTGCCGCGGGTGCCGATGCAGCGGGCGGTTCCGCGACCTCGATGCCCAGCACCTTGGCGGTGGCCTCGTGAATCACCTTGCCGCCATGGGTGATCGTCGCGCCACGAGTGATCTCGTCGCTGAAGTCCAGGTTCAGCGCGCCATCGCGGAGGAGGTGCTTGACCAGGGTCTGGATGTTCCTCGCGTACATGGCTGTGGCGCTGCCGGGCATCATGGCCGGCAGGTTGGTGAAGCCGATGAGCAAAACGCCGTGCTTCACGACCTCCTTGCCCGGCTCGGTCCCTTCGACGTTGCCGCCCATCTCGGCCGCCATGTCGACGATCACGCTCCCCGGCTTCATGGAGGCGACCATCTCGTCGGTGATCAGCCGCGGGGCGGGGCGTCCCGGAATGAGGGCGGTGGTGATCACGAAATCGGCCTCCTTGACGCGCTCGGCGATCAGCGCGGCCTGGCGGGCCTTGTAGTCATCGCTCATCTCGCGGGCATAGCCGCCGGAGGTCTCCGCGGTCGCCTTCTCCTCGTCGGTCATCTCGACCTCGATGAAGATGCCGCCAAGGCTCTCGACCTGCTCCTTGACCACCGGCCGCACGTCGGTCGCCTCGACCACCGCGCCGAGGCGCCGGGCCGTGCCGATCGCCATCAGGCCCGCCACGCCGGCGCCCATCACGATGCCACGCGCCGGGCGGACGGTGCCCGCGGCGGTGGTCAGCAGCGGCATGAACTTGGGGAGCCGATCGGCGGCCAGCAGGACCGCCTTGTAGCCGCCCACCGTGGCCTGGCTCGAGAGGGTGTCCATGCCCTGTGCCCGCGTGATGCGCGGAATGGCATCCATGCTGATGGCGGTGGCGCCGCTGGCTGCGAGCCGCTCCGCCAGCTGCGGATTGGCGAGCGTCCCGAGCGTGCCAATGACCACCATGCCCGGTCGCAGCATGCCGATCTCCTCGTCCGAGGGCCGACCAACGCGGAGCAGCAGGTCAGCCTGCCCGTAGACAGCCGCCGCG
>JANMPX010000019.1:0-3804 GCA_031370085.1 Chloroflexota bacterium
GCCATGTGCAGGAGACCGGCTACTTCGACTCGATCGCCTGGCGCTCCCAGGCCAGCCGCGAGGACATCCTGAGGCTGCGGCGCCACTACGCGGCGAACGTGACCCTGCTGGATGAGCGCATCGGCGACATCATGGCGCGCCTCGACCAGCTAGGCTACCTGCGCAACGCGATCGTGATACTGACGTCCGACCACGGCGATAACCTCGGCGACCATGGCCTGATCGGCAAGCACAACATGTTCGATGGGTCGGTGCGCGTGCCGCTGATCGTGCGTTCGCCTGGGCGTGTGCCCGCCGGGCAGGTTACCGACCGCTTCGTGTCCTGGATGGACATCGCGCCGACCATCCTCGAATCCGCGGGCGTCCCGGTGCCGAAGAACTTCGAAGCGGAATCCCTGTGGCCGCTGATCAACGACCCCGAGGCGCCCGGGCGCGACGCGGTGTACGCGGAACTCGCGCGCGACCACATCCAGCAGGAAGCCGAGATGATGATCATGCGGCGCGACCGCGAGTGGAAGGTCGTCTTCTACCTCGGGCAGGAGAACGGCGAGCTTTACGACCTCGAGACCGACCCGAAAGAAGTTCGCAACCTTTGGCACGACCCGGCCCATCGTGCGCTGCGCGACGAGCTCGTGGGCAAGCTGCTGCGCTGGCAAGTCGGCGGGACGCTGCGTTCACGTATCAAGGCGCGCGCGCGCGCGCAGCAGCCGATGGCCATTCAGCCGGTGGCAGCCTAAGCTACCAGGGCCTGTTCACTCTCCAGCCTCCATGGACCAGCCGCCTCCCACTGTCCTGCCGCCTGAGGAACCGGCATTCGCCGGCGTCATCGGCCAGACCTACCGCGACTCCATTCCCGACTGGCCACGGCGCAGCATCCCACCGCCCGGCGCGCCGAATGTGGTGGTCATCCTGATGGATGACCTCGGCTTCGGGCAGCTGTCCTGCTATGGCGGTCCGATCGCGGCGCCAAACATCGCGGCGCTCGCCGCCGGCGGGCTGCGCTACAACAACTTCCATACGACGGCCCTGTGCTCGCCCACGCGCGCCGCCCTGTTGACGGGGCGCAACCACCACTCGGTCGGCTTCGCGGCCATCTCGGAGATGGCCACCGGGTTTCCGGGGTCGAACACCTTTCTTCCCCGCAGCGCGTGCACCATCGCCGAGGTGCTGCGGCAGTCGGGGTACTCGACATTCATCAGCGGCAAGTGGCACCTCACACCGACCAGCGAGAGCAGCGCCGCTGGCCCGTTCGACCATTGGCCGCTGGGGCTTGGCTTCGAGCGCTTCTACGGGTTCCTGCCTGGCCTGTCCGACCACTGGCACCCGCTGTTGACGGCCGACAACCACCGCATACCCACGCCCGAGCAAGATGGCTACCACCTCAGTGAAGACATCGCCAGCCAGGCCATCCGGATGCTGCGGGACCAGCAGCAGGTCGCCACCGGCAGGCCGTTTTTTCTGTACCTGCCGTTTGGAGCCCCGCACTGCCCGTTCCATGTGCCCGCGAGTTTCATCGAGCGCTACCGGGGCCGGTTCGATCTTGGCTGGGATGAGGAGCGGCGGAATACGTTCGAGCGGCAGAAAGAGCTGGGCATCGTGCCCGCCGATTCGCTTCTGCCGCCCCGCGATCCTGCGGTACAGCAGTGGCAGGAGCTTTCGCCCGACGAGCGCCGCCTGTTCGCCCGGCTGCAAGAGACGTTCTGCGGGTTCATGGATCACGCTGACGCGCAGATTGGCCGCGTCGTCGGGGCTCTGCGCGAACTTGGCGTCCTGGACGACACCCTGATCCTGTTCATGTCGGACAACGGAGCCAGCCCGGAGGGGCAGGCCAACGGCACCGTCAACTGCGAGCGAATCCGCAACATGATGCCGATGACCGTCGAAGAGATGATGGCGCAGATCGACGAGATCGGCGGGCCCCGGACGGATCCGCATTATCCGCGTGGCTGGGCCATGGCTGGCAATGCGCCGTTCAGCCGCTACAAGCGGGACACGCACCGAGGCGGTAACTCCGATCCGCTGATCGCGCATTGGCCCCGGCGCATCACGGATACCGGCAGCATCCGCAGCCAGCACGTGCATGTCATCGACGTCTATCCGACCCTGCTCGAGCTCGCGGGGCTGGCGGTGCCGCAGCGGGTGAACGGCGTGGACCAGAAGCCGCTGGAGGGATTCAGCTTCGGCGCCACGCTCTTCGATGCTGCAGCGGACACCGGTCGCCGCGTCCAGTACTACGAGATGCTCGGCAGCCGGGCGATCTGGCGCGAGGGCTGGACGGCGGTCACCTGGCACAAGCCGGGCACTGATTGGAACACCGACAAGTGGGAGCTGTACTACCAGGACCGCGACTTCACGCAGGCCCGCGACCTGGCGCAGCAGGAGCCCCGGCGGCTCGCCGAGATGGTCGAGCTGTGGTGGCAGGAAGCGCGCCGCCATCAGGTGCTGCCCCTGGACGACCGCTTCCGCGAGCGCTTCGCCGACCCGATGCGTCCCTCGGCCAACCAGCAACGAGACGCCTACCGCTACTTTCCCGGCACCAGCCCCGTGCCGAACCAGTCGTTGCCGCTGACACTGAATTGCCGTCACTCGTTCACGGCCCGGCTGGCGCTGAATAGCGCCGACGACCACGGGTTTCTTGCGGGCCAGGGCAGCGGACTCGGTGGGTGGGCCCTCTTCGTGCAGGATGGACACGGCGTGTATGTGAACAACTGCGTCAAGCTGCATGTCAGCGAGCTGCGGACCCCCATTGCGCTGCCAGTGGGGCGGGAGTTCGCGCTGGGGTACGAGTACGAGCCGGTGGACATCGGTTTCGGTAGTGTCCGCCTTCTGTTGGATGGGCAGGTGGTCGCAAGCGGCGAGCGCGTGCCCACGCCTCCCATGGGGTACACCAACCTCAGCGACGGTCTGCAGGTGGGGCGATGCTGGAGCACGCCGATCGCCTATGCGCACTTCCGGGATTCCTTCCCGTTCACCGGCAAGTTGCTGGTGGTGGAGTTGCGCAGCGATCCCGCATCGCAGCTGCGCCGCACGAACTACGCTGATCCGGGTGACGAAAAGCCGCAGCCTTCCGCTGCGAAGAAGGAATGAAGAGACGCAACCCCGCAACGGCGACGCGTGGGCTTATGACCCCGTCCATGATGAACCGAGCGCCCGAACACGGTAGATCCTCTGTACAGCGCCGGCAGGGCGCGATAATGACTGCGGGCCGACGCGTTGCATCGCGTCGGGCGATACAACTGACGAGGGGATCGATGTCATGAAAACGATCGCAGGTGGCTGCCTTTGCGGCGCGGTTCGCTACTCGGCCGTTGCCGAGCCGCTGATGACCCGAGCCTGCTGGTGCCGGGTCTGCCAGTACCTTGCTGCCGGCAACGCGACGATCAACGTGGTGTTCCCCAAGGAGGCGGTCTCGATCACGGGCGAGCTGAAGGACTATGCGAGCACCGCGGACAGCGGCAACAAGATGCACCGCCGCTTCTGTCCGGCTTGCGGCACGCAAATGTTCAGCGAATCCGAAGCCAGGCCGACTCTGATCATCATCCGTGGAGGCACCCTCGACGATCCCGGTATCGCCAGGGCGAGCGCGCTGATCTGGACCAGGTCCGCCCCCGGCTGGGCGCACCTCGATCCGGACCTGCCGCATTTCGAGGGACAACCGCCGCCGCCCGCTCCGGCCAAGCCGGCGTAACCGGCTGCTCCGCGATCCTGCGGATAATCGATTCCACGGTCGTCATCAGCGACAAGGGCGTCATCCTGATCGACTCCGGCAGCAGCGACGAGGTAGGCCGGCACATCGCGTCATTG
>JANMPX010000042.1:0-9696 GCA_031370085.1 Chloroflexota bacterium
GCTGGCTCCAAGCCATCAGGCGGGCGCCGTCGAGCGGGCGATCGAGCGTGATACGCGCGGCATGCAGAAACTGGCGCGTGAGGCCGCCGGGCCCGGCTCCCCCACCATAGCGCAGGTCGCCGGCGATCGGCAGGCCCAGGAAGGCCAGGTGCGCACGCAGCTGGTGGGTGCGGCCGGTTCGCGGGCGCAACGACAGGAGGGTGTAGCCGCCCGACGCCGCCAGGACCTCGTATTCGGTGAACGCCTCGCGTCCGCCGGCCACCACGGCCATGCGCTGCCGATCGCCCGGGTGGCGGCCGACCGGCGCCTCGATCCGCCCGCGGGGAGCCGGCGCCTCCCCGTGCACCAGGGCCAGGTATTCCTTCTCGATGGTCCGCGCCCCGAACTGGTCCATCAGGCTCGCCTGCGCCGCGTCGGTCTTGGCGACCAGCAGCAGTCCCGACGTCTCCTTGTCGAGGCGATGGACGATCCCCGGCCGACCGACGCCGGCGATCGACCCGAGTGGCTCGCCACGGTCGCGGGCGCGTCCCATCAGTGCGTGGACCAGGGTCCCCGTGGCGTGGCCCGCACTGGGATGAACGACGAGGCCGGCCGGCTTGTCCACGATCAACATGGTCGCGTCCTCGTAGGCAAGGTCCAGGGGGATCGACTCGGGCTCGATCGTCAGGTCAGGCGCCGCCGAGAGCGCCACGCTGAGCTGCTCGCCGCCACGCAGCCGGTCGGACGCGCGGCCACGGCGACCGTTGACCAGGGCGCGGCCGTCCCCGATCAGGCGCTGCGCGTGTGCGCGGCTGATCTCCGCCATGCGACTGACCGCCAGATCGAAGCGCCCGGCCGCAGCGTCGCCGACCACGGTCCGGCCCGGCGGGGCGGCCGCCTCGCTCACGCGCTGGCCTCACGGCGCACGGGGTCGGTCAGCATGAGATAGATGACCGTGGCGCCGATGCCGAGCACGATCGAAGCGTCCGCCACGTTGAAGGTCGGCCAGCGCAGGTCGCCAAAGCCGACCGAGACGAAGTCGGTGACGTAGCCCTGCCGCAGCCGGTCGACCAGGTTGCCGAGCGTGCCTCCCAGCGCCACACCGAGCATCACCTGCAGCCACAGCGAACCACCGCGAAAGGTCCTGTAGAAGTAGCCGATCATCCCCAGGGCCAGCACCGTGACCGCGAGAAAGAAGAGGGTGCCGCCCTGGAACAGGCTGAACGCGGCGCCCCGGTTCTGCGCATGCCACAGCTCGACGAATTGCCCGAACACGCTGACTCTCTGCCCGACCTCGATCGATGTCGCCACCGCCGCTTTGCTCACCTGGTCGGCGCCAAGGATCGCCAGCGCAGCCACCGCCAGGACCACCGGCTCGATCGGGCCGCCGCTCCGTGGCGGGTCGTTGCTCATGAGTCGATGGTACGCGATGCGCTGGCCTCAGGCGCGCCGCACCGCCAGCCGCAGGGACCCGCCGTCCAACTCCACGACCTCGCTGCGATCGGGATCGGCCAGCTCTCCGTCCGGCGCGATGAGGAGCTCGGCAGCCAGGGTCTCCGCGGCGAGCCAGTCCCGATGGCCGGCCAGGCGAGCGATGAGCAGAGGGTCTCCGCTGACCGCGGCCACGATGCGATCGCTCACCGCGTACCCGGCCGCTCGTCGCAGGCCCTGGAGACGATGGCCGATCTCGCGCGCCAGCCCTTCGGCCTCGAGATCGGGCGTCAGCAGCGTGTCCAGCGCGACCATCAGATCACCCTCCTCGGCGACCTCGTGGCCGGGCCGCGCCCGGGCCGTGAGCTGAAACTCATCTGCAGCCAGCATCACGCCCCCGACCTCGGCTCGTCCATCGTCGAGGAGCTGCCAGCTGCCCGCCCGCGCTCCGGCCATCACCGCTCCGACGGCGCTGCCGTGCCGCGGCCCGATGATCGGCAGCAGCGGGTACAGGGTTCGCTCCACCAGGCCGGAGGCATCGTCGATCAGCTCGAGCGTCTTGGCGTTCAGCTCGTCAAGCACATCCTCGCGCAGCTCGCGGTCGATCGCGGGGTCTGGGCTGAGCGCCCCCCCGGCGGCCACGGGCAGTTTGACGCGGACCGTCGGGATCGGCTGCCTTGTCTTCATGCCGGCTGCGGCACGCGTCGCGCGACCCAGCCCGACCACGCGCCGCGCCAGGGCCACCGCGGCATCGACCTCGGGGGCCGCGCGACCCGGCACGCGCTCGGGGAATTCGGCGAGGTGCACGCTGTCGGGAGCCGAGGGGTCGACGGCGGCAACCTGGTTGCTCCACAGCGCGTCGGCGAAATGCGGGACGAACGGAGCCAGCAGGCGCGCCAGGGTCACGAGCACCTCGTGCAGGGTGGCATAAGCCGCGCGCTTGTCGTCGTCGAGCGCTCCCTTCCAGAAGCGGCGACGGTTGCGTCGCACGTACCAGTTGGACAGATCCTCGACAAAGCCCTCGATCGAGCGCGCGGCCCGCGCAGCGTCATAGCCGTCGAGCGCGCCGCGGACCTCACCCACCACCACGTCGAGGCGCGACAGGACCCAGCGGTCGAGCAGGGTCCGGGCGCCGGCAGCCTCGGCATCGGCATCCGACGGGATCCACCCGTCGAGCCGGGCGTAGGTGACCAGGAAGCCGTAGCTGTTCCAGAGCGGGAGGAAGAAACGACGCACCACCTCGTGCCCGGGTCCGTAGCCGAAGTTGAGGTTCACCGCCGGGTTGGCGGCGGCGTACATCCAGCGCATCACATCGGCGCCGATCTCCTCGGCGGCCTCTTCGAAGGGAATGGCGTTTCCCTTGCTCTTGTGCATCTCGTCGCCGTGCTCGTCGTGCACCAGCGCATAGCCGAACAGCGTGCGCATCGGCGGCTGACCACTCATCACGGTGGACATCGTCAGGAGGGCGTAGAACCAGTTGCGGAACTGGCCTGGGAACGATTCGGTCACGAAGTCGGCGGGAAACCAGCGCTCCCACTCGGCGCGATCGGAGTTCCAACCCAGGGTGCTGAAGGCCACGATCCCCGCGTCGAGCCATGGGTTGCCCACGTCGGCCACCCGTCGAGCCCTGCCGCCGCACGCGGTGCAGGCGATCTCCACCGCGTCGATGTGCGGCTTGTGCGGCGAGTGTCCCTCGAAGTCCCGCCAACCGGCCACCGCCCGCTCGCGCAGCTCGTCCAATGAGCCGATCACCTCCCAGGCCGGGCACTCCGAGCATTCCCAGATGGGCAGGGCCAACCCGTAGTAGCGCTTCTTGCTGATCATCCAATCGCTCATGTTGCGCAGCCAGTCGAGCTCGCGCTCCTCGAGGCCGATCCCCTCCGGCAGCCAGGTGATCTGGCGGGTCACGCCACTGATATCGGCCCGCAGCGGGTCCATGGCGATGAACCATTCATCGACCAGCCGGAAGACGAGCTGGGTGCCGCAGCGCCAGCAGACGGGGTAGTGGTGCAGGTACCGCTCCTTCGCCACCAGCAGGCCGCGGGCCTCGAGGTCCGTGGCGATCTCGAGCGCGAGGTCCGCGTCGCTATCGTCGGTGGCGCCCGCGTAGCGGCCGCTCTGCCAGCCGTAGCCATCGCGGAAGATGCCGAACTCGTCGATCGGGTCAAGCACGGCCAGCCCGTTCACCTTTGCGAGCGCGAAGTCCTCCTGGCCGCAGCCGGGAGCGATGTGCACGATGCCGGTCCCCTCCTCATCGGAGACCTCGCTCCAGCCGATGACGCGGTGCTCCACTCCCGCCTGCACCGGCAGCTCGTCGAACGGGCCGCTGTAGGTGAGGCCGATGAGCTCGGCACCCGTTGCCTCGCGGAGCACGCTCGCTCCGGGCGCGACACGGGCCTGCGAGCCGTGGGAGACCCACCAGCTACGACCGTCGCGACCCTCGACCAGCAGGTAGGTCAGCTCCGGGTGGACCGCAGCCGCGACATTGCTGGAAAGGGTCCAGGGGGTCGTGGTCCAGACCAGCAGGTCCTCGCCTTCGTGGCCAGGAGTGCTCAGCGGGAGACGGATGGTGAGCGACAGGTGACGGATCTCGCGGTAGCCCTCCGTGGCGATCTCCATGTTTGACAGGCCGGTGCCACAGCGCGGGCACCACGGCATCACGTTGTGGCCCTTGTAGATCAGCCCTCGGTCATGGCACGTCTTCAGGAAGGCCCAGATCGTGTAGTTGTTCTCGTCTGAGTTCGTGTAGTACGACTCTTCCCAGCGCATCCACATGCCGAGCCGTTGGCTCTGCTCCGTGATCCGGTCGGCGAAACGCTGCACCCGCGCCTTGCAGAAGGCGACGAACCGATCGACCCCGTACGCCTCGATATCGCGCTTGTTGGTGAACCCAAGCTCCCGCTCCGCCTCGACCTCGATCCACAGTCCCTGGCAGTCGAAGCCGTTCTGATATCTCTGGCGCTCGCCGAGCATGGTGTGGTACCGCACGTAGAGATCCTTGTAGGTGCGGCCCCAGGCGTGATGTACGCCCATCGCGTTGTTCGCGGTGATCGGCCCGTCAAGGAAGCTGTAGCGACGAACCGACTGCTCGTTGCGGGCGAGGTAGCGCTCGACAGTCCGCGATTCGCGCCAGGCGTCGATCTGCTCGCGCTCGAGGGCGGGCATCTCCAGCTTGCTGGCAACAGGCTTGAACACAGCTACTCCAACAACAAACATTCCCGCCCCGGACCCGGGACGGGAATCGCTTCCCGCGGTATCACCCGCGCTTGACCGGCGCCGTTTCTCAGCGGCGGTCCACTCGCCTCGCCCAGCAGCCCGGCGTGCGCAGGATCGTGCCAGCAGGGCCGCTGCCTTGTCAATGTGAGCTAGTTGATGAGTGCCCGGGCCAGGAGCACCTGCGCCGCCAGGGCGCTCCAGGAGATGAGGCCGGTGAGGCGCGGCTGCCATGAGCGAGCAATGAATACGGCGGCCGCCGCCAGCGGCCCGGTCAGGGCCAGCACCATGACCAGGTAGCGAGCCTCCGGATCCGGCCCTGCGAGCCGCCCGCCGGCGACCAATACGATCCAGGCCCCCGCCGCCACCACCAGCGGGGCGACGATCGGGATGGCGTCGAGCAGGCGCGGCCAGCGGGTCATCCACGCTGGCAGCGCAAGCCACGAGGGGCGCTGCCATTGGCTTGCGCGGCGTTGCCGCGCCCTCGCTGCCATGGTGATGGGTGCGGCGGCCGGAGCAGCATTCGCCGCGGAGGCACGCCCACCTCTCCCTCCGACCCCTGCGGCCTCGCGCCGCTCAGCCTCCGCCGCCGCTCGGGTGGCCTCACGCTCGGCGGCGAGTCGCGATTCGAGCAATCTGCGCTCGATGCCGGTCAGAACGCGCGTCGGCGACACGTCCGCCGGCGGCGGTGCGGCACCGATCTCCGGCAACGAAACGGGCTGTGCGGGGGCAGCGGCGGCGGCGGCGCCCCGAGCTGCATCGAGCTCCCGCTGTCGGAGGACGGCGGTCGCCAGCGCGTCGAGGAGCTCCTGCTCCACCGCGGCGGTGATGGCCAGCCGGCCCCGGTCGGTTGGGACGAGAACCATCGAATCGCGATCGCCGAGGCGCAGCAGCTCGACGTGCTCCTCACCGCGAAGGATTGCCGGCCCGAGACCGAGGCCCAGCACCCCGAGGCGCGGCCGCAGCGCCGCGGCGCCGGGCCCGCGCGTGACGACGCGCGTCAGCGTTCCGCGAACCAGCTGGTAGCGCCGCTCCCCTCCGAGCCACCGGACACGCAACGCGCCGACCTCGATCTCCAGGCGGAAGGAGAGAAGCCAGGCGCCGAGGTAGCCACCCACGACCGCCACCAGCAGGCCCGCCACGGCGAGCGCGATGCTGACGGGGCCGGTGACAAGCCTCGACGCTGCCGCGCCGGCGAATCCGACGAAGATGGCGAGGACCGGCAGGACGAGCAGCCGACGGGAGTCACGTGCGAGCCTAACGACGCCGATGTTCGTTGGCTGTTGGGTCATCAGACCTTCTCCGTGACGCGGTACTCCAGGTAGCGGCCGGTGAGCAGCCGAGTCTGCGCATCGAGCGCGGGCAGCGTACTGAAGAAGATACCCACGAACGGCAAGCCTATCCATTGAATGTAGCTGAGGAAGCGGTGGAACCAGCCCCAATCGGGGGGTCGTGGCGGCACGATGCGGTGCTCGATCCAGATGAGTACCAACAGGGCCACCAGGGCGACCGAGAGCATGCTCGACGCGTAGACCGGCAGATTCTGGCCGAGCGTCGTGCGACCGAACGCTGGGTTGATGATCAGCGGCATGGTCGCCCCGAACATGATCACGAACGGGGTGATCGCCCAGTTGATGTGCTCGCCGAACAGGTTCAGCACGCGCCAGGTACGCGATATCGCCGAGATCTCGGTATGGTTCAGCGCGTTCTGAACCACGTACGGGATATCGGTCACGCCCCACGCCCAGCGTCGCGCCTGGAGATACTGGCTGGCCAGCGATCGCCAGTAGCCGCGGGCGCGGATCGCGTCTCCGTAGATCGGGATGAAGAGCGGAACCGCCCGGAAGCGGTCCCCGTAGGTGAAGTAGCTCTTCCAGTAGAAGCGACTGTCCTCTGGAATGGCGTCGGTCGCCCAATAGCCGACCTCGTGGACCAGATGCAGGGTCGTCGAGTAGCTGCCGAAGCTCTGCAGCTTCTCCGGCAGGACGTTGCGCCACATCTGCAGCTGCGTCAGCACCGCAGCGAAGAGGCGCGTCAGCATCGGCGACTGCCAGATGTTGTTGTGGAAGTACGGGATCGGCTGATAGAGCTGGGTCTCGCGGTTCGGGTCGGCAAGGTGCACCCAGGTCAGGTAATTGAAGTATTGCGGGTCGACACGGTAGTCCGCATCCAGGTCGGTTACGAGCACCCGCGACGGATCCATGCTGCGCTCGCGCACCAGGAGCCGATAGAGATGCCGTCCGCCGAAGGCCATCGCGCTGCTCTTGCCAACCACGATCCCCGGCTCGAGAGGGTCAAGGATGTGAATCAGCTCGGCGAATGAGCCCGCGAACTCGGCTCGCAGGGCGGCCACGTTGGCGATCCCCACCTCGTCAGTCTGCCGGGTGATGATCGCGCAGATCTTGCGTTCCGTGGGCCAGTCGGCGTCTGCCAACGCGCGGACCGTGTACTGGAGCTTCTCCAGCGGCTCGGTATAGGTCGGGATCAGGGCGAGGTGGGTGTACTCCTCCCACTTCGGAGGCGGCGCGCCGAGCTCGCCGATCTGCCGGAGTGCCGCAAGCTCCGCCTCGAGATCACGTCGCTCGCCAACCCCTCTGGCAATGAGGTCCCGCAGCTCGTCGCGCCGGCCCGCGGGGTCGGCCAGCGATAGGAGTCGGGCACGCCAGTCGGTGCGCTGCACCTGCCTGATCCGTCCATGGGCCACCAGCACGGCGCCAGCGAACCAGAGCGACCGGCAGAGCCAGTAGAAATCGAAGCTGAGCACGAAATAGGCGACCAGCCATGGGTAGCTGAAGCTGAGCCAGATCGGCCCGACGATGACCGCCCAGCTGACCATGCCGGGCACAGTCTCCAGCAGTCGCTGAAGCCAGTGGTAGCGATCCGTTTCTGGCGCGTCGACCATCAGCGTCGGGGATCGGTCTGGTCGGTGGCTTTACAGCTGACCGACGGGACCGCCTCTAGTAGACCGGGGTCAGCCAGTTGCGATAGGCCTCGCTGCGACCCCGAACCGCATCGAAATAGACCTTGTGCAGGCGGAGCGTCACCGGGCCAGGCTTCCCGGTGCCGATCTGCCGCCGATCGATCTCGACGACGGGAGCGAGCTGGGCTCCGGTGCCGCACAGGAAGACCTCGTCGGCGGTGTACAGCTCGGTTCGATCGATCGAGCGCTCGCTGACCGGGATGCCGAGATCGCCCGCCACCTCCAGCAGGTGACGCCGGGTGATCCCCTCCAGCACGTTATCGGTGACCGGCGGTGTGACGAGGGCCCCGTCGAGAACGAGGAAGATGTTCTCGGCGCTCCCCTCGCTGACGTGCCCCTCCTGGGTCAGCATGATCGCTTCGTCGAAGCCATTGAGCTGCGCCTCGGACTTCGCCAGGGCGCCGTTCACGTATGAGCCGGTGATCTTGGCGCGGGCCGGAATGGCGTTGTCATCGGTCCTGCGCCAGGTGCTGACCTGGGCCCGGATGCCGGCCTCGGTGTCGATGTACTTGCCGAACGGCACCGCGAAGATGGTGATGTCCGATTCGAGGTTATGGAGCCGCACCCCGATCGACTCGGTGGACTTGTACACGATCGGCCGCAGGTACATGTCCTCCCGCAGCCCATCGCGTCGAAGGAGCTCGACGGTGATGCCGACAAGCTCCTCGGGACTCTGGCTGACCTCCATGTGGAGGAGTCTGGCGGACCGGTGAATGCGCTGGTAATGGGGCAGCAGGTCGAGACCGAAGAGCTGACCCTGCTCGGCGTTCCAGTAGGCCCGAACCCCTTCGAAGACCGCGGTCCCGTAGTTGAAGCCATGGGTCATCACGCTGATCTTGGCATCGGCGAGCGGCACGAGCTCTCCATGGAAGAAGGCCCACAGGTCCGCGGTGCGATCCGCGGCAGCGGTGGTGGTGGTCGTCCCCTGCTTCAGCAACGCATGCGCCTCCTCAGCGGCCGAGCTGCGCCTGAGGCGCGGCGCGCCAGCGGCGGGGAACAGTATACCGATCCCCCTCGGGAGAGCCGTCTCCGTGCCGTGATCGGATCAGTGGACCGGCGCGCCGACGGTCAGCGTCAACGCCACGACGATGTAGGCGACGTAGATCGGGCCGCCGATCAGCAGCGACCAGGCCGAGAGCCTTCCTCGCCAGAGCATCATCCCGAAGATGATCAGCGTCGCCGCCAGTGCGGCTCCGGCCGAGGCAAACGAGAGGGCGCTTCCTGCGCCGAAGGTCCACTCCGTGAAGACGATTCCGAGGACGGTCGGCAGACAGCTCTGAAAGACCATCGCCCCGGTGATGTTGCCCATTGCGAGCGTGTCCTTGCCGCTGCGCACCCAGATCACGCTGTTGAACTTCTCGGGCAGCTCGGTGGCGATCGGGGCAATGATCAGCGCAAGGATCTTGGGGTCGAGCCCAACGCTTCCGGACAGGTGCTCCACCGCACCGACGAAGACCTGGGCACCGATGACGATCAAAGCCAGTGCGCCGAGCACCTGGGTCACGATGATCCGCAGCCGCGGCGTCGGAAGAGCTGCCTCATCCGGGTCCGACTCGCCAGGCAGAATGTCAATGTCCAGGCTGCGGGCGGGCTGTAGGCCGGGGAGCCGTGTCAGGTGCAGTGGGTTGAGCTCGCTGGCGTCGCCTTCCTCGGCCGGATCGGTGAAATGTGCCCGAACGTAGAACGCGTAGATCACCACCAGTCCGGCAGCGATCACCCACCGCAGCAGGTGCACATCGGTCGGCAGGAACGCGGTCCCGATGGCAATGCTGTATGCCACCAGGAAAAAGACCACGTCGCGTCCGAGGACACGGACATTGATGGTCAGCTGCGTGCCGCGAGCTCCTCCCCGGGCCACGATCACGATGGCAAGCCCGGTTACGAACATGGCAAGCGTGGCCAGCATGAACGGGGCTCCCAGGATGGCCCCAACCCCGATCGCGGCGGAGTTGGCCGATGCGCCGCCAAGGAGCGTCGGCCCGACGATCGCGATCACCGGGATCAGCGTCTCGGGCATCGCGGTGGCCACCGCGGCGAGCACGCTGCCGACGGCTCCCTCGGCAAGGTTCAGCTTGTGGCCGAACCATTCGATC
>JANMPX010000062.1:0-7366 GCA_031370085.1 Chloroflexota bacterium
AACGTCGTGCTCGCCGACGGCGCCGAGCTGCCGTTCGGCGGCATCAAGCGCTCGGGCTCGGGCCGCGAGCTCGGCCGCTTCGGCGCCGACGAGTTCGTGAACAAGAAGATGATCCGCATCGGCTGACGCCCAGGCGTCACGTGGCGTCCGCGTCCGCATCTGACGCGCCAGGTGGGGCGGCATCCCGCACCGCGCCGGCAGGGTCGCCGACGCCGTCGCGTACATGAACTCCTGGCCGCCACGCGGCCGGCCGTGGCCATCATTTCGGCCGGGCTCGACAACGACTACGGCCATCCGCATCGCTCCACCCTGGACAGGGCCGAGGTCGAGTTCGCGCTTCGGTTGCCTGAGCTGCATGGGTTGCTCTGGATGCGTGGAGGCGGGATCTGCGAGCGTCACCAGGAGCAGGAAGGCAACCAGGCGGAACGTGCCGCGCATGAACATTGAGGTGAAGTCTCTCTGCTGTGGATCGACGCTCGATCCGATGGCGGTCATCCTCGCGATCAGATGTGCGCAGACTGTGAACGCCATGCGCAGCTTTCGGGCGACTATGATCGGTGCCGATGGCTGAACCGAAGACCAGGCCCGCCCCGGCTCCCCGAACGCGCACTCGCAAGCCGGCTGCGCCGCGCAAGGCAACTGTCAGGCCCGTGGAGGCCGAGCCGGAGCTTCCCCGCGGACGCACCGCGACGCTCGATGCCATGGAAGCCGACGAGCTCTTCCACAGCGGCGTGGCGCTCTTCAACGGGGTCCGCTACTGGCACGCGCACGAGGCCTGGGAGACGCTCTGGCGAGCGGCGCCCGAGCCCGAGCGCGACTTCTACCAGGGACTGATCCAGGTCGCCGCCGGGCTGCTGCATCTCCAGCGCCGCAACGTGCGCGGCGCGCGCAACAAGCTGGCCGAGGGGCTGACCAGGCTGCGGCCATACCAACCCACACATCGGGGCATCTTCGTCAACGAGCTGGTGGGCAAGGGCGACCGCATGCTCGCGGATCTCGAGCAGGGGCTGGTGCCGTACCTGATTCCGCCGGTGATCAGGTTCACCGAGGTCCATCGGCTGGACGAGGACTTCAACCGATGAGCTCGGACGAGGCCTTTCGCACCGAGCACGACTCGATGGGCGAGGTGCGCGTCCGCGCCGATGCGCGATGGGGTGCGCAGACGCAGCGCGCGGTCGAGAACTTCCCGATCAGCGGACGGCCTCTCGACCCGGAGCTCATACGGGGGCTGGCCATGATCAAGGCCGCCGCCGCCAAGGTGAACGGTCAGCTGGGCGTCCTGGACGCCGAGACGGCCAAGGCGATCGAGCACGCCGCCGAGCAGGTGGTGCGCGGCGAATGGGACAGCCACTTCCCGATCGACGTCTTCCAGACCGGCTCGGGCACGAGCAGCAACATGAACGCCAACGAGGTGATCGCCTCGCTTGCTTCGGAGCGCCTTGGCAAGGCGGTGCATCCCAACGACCAGGTCAACGCCAGCCAGTCGAGCAATGACGTCTTCCCCTCTGCCATTCACCTGGCTGCCACCAGCGGGGTGGTTCGCGAGCTGATCCCCGCGCTGGACCACCTGGCCGATGCGCTGGAGGCCAAGCAGGGCGAATTCGCATCGGTCGTCAAGTCGGGTCGGACCCACCTGATGGATGCCACCCCGGTGACCCTGGGCCAGGAATTCGGCGGCTACGCGGCCCAGGTGCGCCACGGGATCGAGCGCCTGCGGGCCAGCCTGCCGCGCCTGGCGGAGCTGCCGCTGGGCGGGACGGCGGTGGGGACCGGGATCAATATGCCGGCAGGGTTCGCGGCCGCGGTGATCGAGGAGCTGTGCCGCGACACAGGTCTGCCGCTCACCGAGGCGCGCGACCACTTCGAGGCGCAGGGGGCACGGGACGGCCTGGTCGAGGCATCGGGCCAGCTGCGCACGATCGCGGTGGGCCTCTACAAGATCGCCAACGACCTGCGCTGGATGGGATCGGGGCCGCGAGCCGGACTGACTGAGATCTTCCTCCCGGATCTCCAGCCGGGCTCCTCGATCATGCCCGGCAAGGTGAACCCGGTGATCCCGGAGGCGGTCTGCATGGTCGCCGCGCAGGTGATCGGCAACGACACGGCGATCGCCTTCGGTGGGGCGGCCGGCAACTTCGAGCTGAACGTGATGCTCCCCATGCTGGCCCGCAACATCCTCGAATCGATCCGGCTGCTGGCCAACGTGTCGCGGCTCCTTGCAGACCGATGCGTCAGTGGCATCACCGCCAACGCGGCCCGCGCCCGCGAGTTCGCGGAAAGCTCGCCATCCATCGTCACGTCGCTGAACCGATACATCGGCTACGAGGAGGCGGCCAAGGTCGCCAAGCAGGCGCTGGCCGAGGGCAAGACGATCCGGGCAGTAGTGCTGGAGCGCGGCTACGTCGAGGCTGGGAAGATCACCCTCGAGCAGCTCGACCAGGCGCTCGACGTGCTGGCAATGACACGACCCACGGATTAGGCAGGAGCCACCAGATGTACGTCGTCGAGGACGAGACGTTCCGGCAGGCAAGGTCCATCCTCTCCGCTCTCGCGAAGGAGCTCAGCGGCCAGGAAGAATCGCGGCCCTCGGCTCCGGTTGACCTGCGCGAGCTGGTCAGGCGGTCAGCCGAGCTCGACCTGCCCGAGGGCGGCGAGGCAGCGTACCTCTCTTCTGTCGCGGGAAGCCTTGAGCGCCTGTTCCCCATCGAGGAGCTCTTTCCCCGCAAGCGCAGACCTCGCGACGCCTAGGTGATGGGAACGAACTGGTGAACCTCGACCACGCCGAACTGGGCAGTCGGCTGGATGCGGAGCAGCGGCGGGCAAGCCGCCTCGGCGATATCCGCGAAGCGATCTTCGGAGCGCAGGACGGCCTTGTTAGCACGCTTGCGGTGGTGAGCACGGTCAGCGGCGCCACCGACGATCGGTTCACCGTCCTGATTGCGGGCATCGCGACCGGCTTGGCCGGGATCTTCAGCATGGCGGCCGGCGAATACCTCTCGAGCAAGAGCCAGCGTGAGATCTCTCTGGCCCAGATCGCCGAAGAGCGCGAGAAGGTCGCAGACCGGCCCGGCGAGGCGCAGATCGAGCTTGCGCACCTCCTCGAGAAAGACGGTCTCCCTGGGGCCGACGCTGCTGCCGTCGCCGAGGTGATCGGCCGTCACCGCGAGGTCCTGCTCAACGCCAAGGTCCTGCGACAATATGGTGTGGCGGTCGAGGACGCGGGCGGTTCCCCGATCCAGGGCGCAGTCGTGATGGGTGCAGCCTTCGCGCTCGGGGCGCTCGCGCCGATTCTGCCGTATGTGCTCCTCCCGATCGGGGCGGCCGTCTACGTGTCCATCTTCGCGACAGGCGCTGTGCTATTTGCAATTGGGGTCGTAAAGACGCGCTGGACGCATGGCAACGCCATCGCATCGGGGATCGAGATCCTCGCCATCGGGGCCGTGGCCGGCATCGTCGGCTTCTTCTTCGGGAACATCCTTCCCACGCTGCTCGGCACGCCGGCGGTTGGCGGCTAATGGAGAACAGATCCCTCCGAAGGGAGACCAGTGCCGCGCATCGATGAGAGCGTCGTCATCGATCGCCCGATCGACGAGGTCTGGGCGTACCTGACCGATTTCTTCAACGCCCCGCGGATTTCAGGCTCCGGCATCATCGGGTTGCGCCAGACCTCGCCCGGGCCTACCGGCGTCGGCTCGACCCTCCAGGGGCGCAGGGTGGTTCTTGGTTTTGAAGCTCGCAATACGTTCCAGGTTACCGAATGGGACAGGCCGCATGCCTTTGCCGTGACCGCCGAGGGCCGTCCCTTCCGGTCGCAGGTGTCACGGGTGGCCTTGGACTCCAACGCAGGCGGCACCCGGCTCCACATGGTGTCCGACTTCGAGCTGCAACCAGCGTTGAAGCTGCTGTGGCCGTTCGTGGGACCGTTCATCAGGCGCCGGCTGCGCACCGGTTTTTCCCGCACCAAAGCGCTGATCGAGGCAACGCGCCAGCCCCACGGAGGATGAGGGATAGCAACATGAAGTGGATCACGCGGGAGCACGTCAAGGTCGATCGGGTCGCCTGCCCGTGGCTGATCCGCAAGTACATCGATCCGGAGGCTGAGTTCCTCTTCGTGCCGGCGGCAGACGTTGCCGCGGTCGCCGAGCGAGAGGGTGCCACGCCGTTCGACACCCAGGGCGCCAAGCTCGGACATCGGGATGGGAAGTGCAGCTTCGAGACGATCATCGATGAGTACGGGCTCCTGGCCCGCGACCCCGTGCTGGCGCGGATGGCCGAGATCGTGCACGGGGCCGATGTCTCGGCTGATCTCGACCGGGTGCCCGAGTCGCGCGGCCTGAAGGCGATCGCCGAGGGTTTCGGCCTGGTCTATGCCGATGACCACGCGATCCTGGAGGCCGAATTCCCGCTCTACGACGCGCTCCACGCCTGGTGCGCCCTGGAGGCCTGATCAGCACCGCTGACCACCCCGAGTTCGCCCGAGGACAGACGGAGCTTGCTCCTACCTCGTAATCGTGATCACAAAGTCGCCATCGCTGGCGGTGCTGTCCTTGGGGCTGGAGACGGTGCCCGTCACCCCCAGGAATTCGCCGGTGCCGCCGATGATCGGCCATGGCCCGGCTGGGGCGGCTTTGTTCCCGATGTAGACGCTCTCGGTGTAGACGATCTGCCCTCGTCCGGTCAGATCGAGCATATCGCTGGGGCAGTGGAACAGGCCACTCGCAACGTCGACTACGAAACATTCGAAGACAAACGTGCCGACCACCTCGTTGGTCGTCGCATCGGACATGGAGCTCATTCCGGCGTAGTAGTCACCCAGGCAGGTCGGGTCCGCGCAATCCGAGATCGAGCCGACCCGGACGTAGGTGACGCTCGTCGGGTGTTCGATGACGTGGATCGTCTGCGATGGGCTGACGGATGGGCCCGCGCTGCTGCAGGCCGCCAGGGCCAGCGCCAGGGTCCCAAGCCAGGCACCGACGAGGTGCGCGTGCCTGATGCGAGTCGGCTGGGTGGTCGTCATTCATCGGGCTCCTTTGTGGGTGGAAGCCCCGGTTGCCATGAACGCGGAGCACCCAGGGAAGGTTCACGGGCTACGCCGGTGTGAATTCGTTGTCACGGCCCGCCGTCCGGACCGAACAGCTCGGCAGAGGTCAGCCCGCTGGGGGCCGCCTGGCTGGGGGCAGGGTCGCTCCAGCCTCCGGCCACGAGCACCCTGCCATCGAGCAGTAGCGTGGCGGTGTACTCATAGCGTTGGGTGGCCAGCTTTCCCGCAGCGGTCCAGGACCCAGCGACCGGGTCGTACAGGTAGGCGGCCGTAACGGGAGGAACGTTCTGGCCCGGAATGGCCGCGCCCAGCACGAGCGCCCTGCCATCGGCCAAGAGAGTGGCCGGACCGTTCCACCATGCAATCACCTTGCCGCCGGTGGCTGTCCACGACTCGGAGGCCGGGTCGTACAGCTCCGCGGCGCCCACGAGAACATCGCCATCGGGCAGCAGCGTGGCCCGTCCTGATGGTGCCGGCTCGCTCATGCTCCCGGTGGTGGTCCAGGTCCGGGTGTGGGGGTCGTACAGCTCTGCCGTAGCCAGGGCGCAGCAGCCGCCTCCGCCGTGATCGGCGCCGCCAATCACGAGCACTCTGCCATCCAGCAGCACCGCGGCCGCTTGGCCGTACCGCGGCGTGCCCATGCCCCCCGTGTCGATCCAGGTCCCGGTGATGGGGTCGAACAGTTCGGCCGACGCCACGGGTCCGCCTTGGTCGGCACCGCCGGCCACCAACACCAGGCCATCGGTCAGCAACGTGGCTGTGTGCTGCTCGCGGTGCGTGGCCATGCTGCCCGTGGCGGTCCAGGTCCCAGTAGCGGGGTTGTACAGCTCAGCGGAGGCGAGGCCGCCGTTCTTGTCGCCGCCGCCAGCCACGAGCACCCTGCCATCGGGCAGCAGCGTGGCCGTGTGGCCGGTTCGTGGGGCGACCATGCTCCCGGTGGCGGTCCAGGTTCCAGTAACCGGGTCGTACAGTTCTGCCAAGGCGAGAGAGTCACCGCCGCTGGTTCCACCCGCCACCAACACCCTGCCATCGGGTAGCAACGTGGCGGTGTGGCCGTATCGCGGCGTGCCCATGCTGACCGTGGGGTTCCACGCGAACGCGGCATTCTGCGTGCTGCCCGGCGTCTTGCTGGGGCCTGGGGTCTGTGTGGGCTCTGGCCCTGCAGTCTGTGTTGGGCCTGGCACCGGTGAAGGGCCGAGATTGGGCGATCGCAGAATCAGCCCGACGCCGATTAGGATCGCAACCACGACCGCTGTCGCGGCAATCGCGACTGGCGCAAAGCGGCTCATCGCGGGGAACCTCCGCGGCACACGCCAAGCGTGCCGCTGTGGGGTGTGGTCGATCTGTTCGAGGGCGGCGCTGATCACCCGATCAGGCAGCTCGTTCGTGCCTACGACGAAGAAGGCTCCGAGGATGCGGTCGAGATCACGCTGGTCGGTCATCGCGATCGTCCTCCGGCCACCGCGACGGGGCGCTCATCGGCCTCGATGGCCGCGCGCATTGCCCGGTGGGCGTAATGCAGTCGGGATCGGGCAGTGCCCACCGGAATCCCGAGTCGGTCGGCGATCTCGGTCGGGGTCAGGCTCAGGTAATGGGTGAAGACCAGCATCGCCCGCTGATCAGGCGGGAGCCGACGAAAGCCGCGCTCAAGGCGGTCGCGGTCCTCGAGCGGCAACGTCTCGTCCCCCCCGACCGGTCCGTCGACCGGCAGGAGGCGGACGTTCGCGCTCCAGGTCCGCCAGTTGCGCGCTTCCGCGTAGCTGGCGTTGATGAGCAGGCGCTGCAGCCAGGCGTCGAAGCGGTCCGGATCGCGGAGGCTGGGCAGCTCTTGCCAGGCGATCACCAGCGTTTGCTGCACGGCGTCCTCGGCCCTTCCGACGTCCCGGAGGATCCGTTGCGCGATCGCCATGAGCCGGTCGCCGTGCGTCCCGGCCAGGACGGCGAATGCCTCCCGGTCGCCGCGCTGGGCCCGCTCGACGAGGTCGCGATCCAACCGATCGTCCTTCCCTGGCGCGCATCGGGCACGCCTTTCGATGTATTGAGTCGCTCGGGTGGGTCTGCGTTCAATCGCAGGGAGAGGGCATGGTGGTCCTCTCATGGGGAAGGCAGGGTCGGGCCCCCGGGGAGGCTGGCCGCAGGCGCCCCGCGCCGTGAGTGCGTCATCAGAGCCCTACAATCGCGTCCCACGCCACTGTATCGGACAGCGTAGCGGCATCGGCATGAATGCCGCCCCATGAGGAGCCCATCCGTGACCATCGCCACCACCGCGTACAGGAACCTGATCGGCGGCCGCTGGGTCGACGCCAAGTCCGGCAAGACCTTCGA
>JANMPX010000108.1:0-6460 GCA_031370085.1 Chloroflexota bacterium
TTCGACCCGGCGCAGTCCCTCGGCGACGGCGAGGACCACCCCGGCGCCGATCACCGACCCGCTCACCGACCCGAGTCCGCCGATCACGAGCATGGTGATAACCCGGAAGGTCAGGTCGAAATAGAAGACGGTCGGCGAGAACGAGGTGATGAAGTGGGCATACAGCGAGCCTGCGATTGCCGTGAAGAAGGCGCTGATCACGAAGGCCAGCAGGCGTGGTCGCAGCACCGATATCCCGATCGATTGGGCCGCCCAGCGGTCTCTTCTTTGCGCGAACATGGCCCGCCCATAAGGGGATCGCTTGATGCGCCATACGACGTAGACGGCCACGACCGCGCAGCCCCATGCCCACCACAGGTTGGTGTAGGGGGTCACATTGGTGAAGGTCCGTGAGCCGCGCGTGAAGCCGTCCGCGTTGAAGAGGATGACCCGAACCATCACGAGAAACCCAAGCGTGGCCACGGCCACGAAGTGTCCCGACAGGCGCATCAAGACCGCTCCGACGCCAAGCGCGAGCAGGGCAACCAGGCATCCCGCCACGAGCGTAGCGGCCAGCCAGCCCACCGGGATCGGTCCCAGCATCTGGTCGAGATGGACGCCCGCAAGCCAGGCTGGAAGGTCGGGCAGGTACTCCCCCTTCTCTCGAAGCGGCAGGGTCAGGATGGCCGAGATGTAGGCGCCCAGCGCCATGAAGCCGATGTGCCCCAGCGAGAAGACCCCGGTGAAGCCACTGGCCAGGTTGAGGCTGACCACCAGGACGATATAGATCGCCAGGTTGATGACCAGCCCCTGCCAGAAGGCGAGGCCCGATGCGTCGAGGATGGCCAGCCCGATGACAAGGACCCCGATCCCCGCCAGGGGTCCGGCGGGAAAGCGACGGGGCGTCACGGGGTCTCCTCGCGGGCTCGGCCGCCAAGGATTCCGTTGGGACGGAACAGCAGCATCAGGATCAGAAAGAGAAAGACGAACGCATCGCGATAGCTGGCCAGGCCGCTCGGGAAGATCTGCGCCAGCAGGTCATGGACGCCGGGAGATACGGAGCCCGGCGGGAGGAGCTCCGCGATCCCCGACAGGGCCGTCGGGATGATCTCCAGGAAGGCCAGCGCGTACGCGCCGATCACCGCACCGGAGATGCTCCCGAAGCCACCGATGACGGCGGCGATGAAGGCCTTCAGCACAGGAGAGAAGCCGAGATACGGATTGATCTGTCCCGCCTGGGACGCGTACAGGAAGCCGGCGACGGCAGCCAGGCCCGACGCAATCCCGAACGCGGTGGCAACCACGCGATTCACCCGGATCCCCATCAGCTTCGCCGCGCCAAGGTCTTCTGCCGCCGCATGCATCGACAACCCGAGCCGGGTCCGTGTCACGAAGACGGTCAGCAGGCTGAGCAGCACGACACCGCTGACGAAGCTCGCGAGGTTGACCTTCGAAATGGTGAGTGCCCCCAGGGAGACGACACCGTTCAGCAGGTCGGGTGCCGGAAAGGCGATCTGCGTCGGCTGCTTGGCCAGGCGGCTGACCAGCAGCGTCCCGTTCTGGAGGATCTGGCCGACCGCGAAGGAGGTCAGCAGCATGGCCACATCGGGAGCTCCCCGGATCGGCCGGTACGCGATCCGTTCCATCAGGAGCCCCACTACGATCGTCCCGACCAGCATGGTGACGATCGCGGCCGGCAGCGGCAACCCGGCGAAGATGGCGAATGCGGCGAGATAGGCGGCGAGCATCATCAGGTCGCCGTGGGCAAAGTTGATCAGACGCAGGATGCTGAAGATGAGCGCCAGGCCCACCGCCATCAGCGCATACAGGCTCCCCGCGCTCAGCGCGTTAACGACCTGTTGCAGCGCGTAGTCGACCATCGCTCAGTGGCCCAGGTACGACCGCTCGACCTGCGGATCGTGGCGCAACGCGGCGGCAGGACCCTCCAGGCTGATATGCCCCGCCTCCATCACGTACGCTCGGTCGGCGACGTCCAGGGCGTGATGAACGTTCTGCTCCACCAGCAGCATGGTGAGACCGTCCCGTTTCAGATCCCCGATGACCTCGAAGATGTGCTCGACCATGAGCGGCGCGAGGCCGAGTGACGGCTCGTCGAGGAGCAGGAGGCGCGGCCTGCCCATCAGGGCCCGGGCGATGGCCAGCATCTGCTGCTCTCCGCCCGAGAGCGTCCCGCCGGCCTGGCCCATGCGCTCGCGAAGGCGCGGGAAGAGCTCGGTGACGCGATCCATGTCGGCGCGAGACTCGACCTGCGTGCGCTGGATGCCACCCAGCACCAGGTTTTCCCGGACGGTGAGCCGGCCGAAGATGCGGCGACCTTCCGGGCAATGCGAGATGCCCCGCTCCACGATCCGATCGGTCGACTCGCGTGTGATCTCGTCGCCCTCGTAGCGAACCGATCCGCGGCGAGATCTGAGCAGACCCGAGATCGTCTTCAGCGTCGTTGACTTCCCGGCTCCATTCGACCCGATGAGCGCCACGAGCTCGCCCTGGGCGACCCGCAGCGAGATCCCGTCGAGGGCACGAATGTTGCCGTAGAAGACCTGGAGGTCGTCGATCTCAAGCATGCCGGGCCTGCCCCAGGTACGCCGCGATCACGTCGGGGTCCGCGCGCACGGCGGCCGGTTCGCCGTCGGCGATCAGCTCCCCGTAGTTGAGGACCTGGATGCGGTCGCACAGGTTCATAACCAGGGGAATGTCGTGGGCGACCAGGATGACGGTGATGCCCACCTCGTCGCGGAGTCGTCGGATCAGGCCAAGCAGATCGGCCGTCTCCGACTGGTTCATGCCGGCACTTGGCTCGTCGAGCAGCAGAACCTTCGGATCGGCCGCCACTGCGCGCGCGATCTCGAGCCGCCGCTGACCGCCGTAGGGAAGGCTTCCCGCCAACAGACCAGCTCGATCTCGGAGACCCACCAGGTCAAGCAGCTCGGCGGCTCGGGCTTCGATCTCCGCCTCGTGCCGACGGAATGAGCGAGAGCCGACGAGCGTGGCGGGGAGCGAGCTCGGCCAGCGATGCTGGACAGCGACCTTCACGTTGTCGAGCACCGACATGTCGTCGAAGAGCCGGATGTTCTGGAAGGTCCGGGCGATTCCGAGGCGGGCGACCCGATGTGGTGGGAGGCCGACGATCTCCGTGCCCTCCAGACGAATCGAACCGGTCGAGGGCCGAACCATGCCGGAGAGCAGGTTGAAGAGGGTCGTCTTGCCGGCACCATTGGGGCCGATGATGCCGTGGATCGACCCCGGGGCCACCTCCACCGAGTAGTCGGCCAGGGCCACGAGCCCGCGGTAATGCTTCGACACGTGGCTCGCGTCGAGGATCGGCGCACTACTGACGGGCATCGGCGACGGCGCCTGACTGACCACGGGTGCTCTCCACCAGCTGGGTTCCGAGGAGACGATGCCGCGTACCGATCCGACGGCGGGACGAGCAACTGGCGCCGACTATGCCATGGCGCTGTGAGCCGCGCAATGAAGAGTGGAAGAGGGCCGTGTGGGAATCGAACCCACGACACGAGGATTAAAAGTCCCCTGCTCTACCCCTGAGCTAACGGCCCATCGCGTGGTGCAGAGGATAGAGGCGCCGATCGTGGAACGCGCGACCCGCGACGGCGAAAGTCGGCGGCCCCGGTGCGATGGTCAGATCGTCCCGAACTCGCTCACGCGCCGCAGGTTGACGATGACCGTCTCGGCGGTCTCCTCTGCCGCGCCTTCGCGGGCAAAGCTCGCGTCGGTCAACGGCAGGAAACGGCGGGAGGCACGCAGGACGGGATCGTCCTGCTCCCCGGGACGCAGGTACGCAGTCCCCGTCACGCGCAGGTCTCCCAGGCGGAGCGCGACCCGCTGGAGGGTCCGCTGAGCACGCAGCTCGGGCGGGCTGACGTGCGGCGGGGGAACCACGAGCACCGTCTCGGTGGGGAAGATCTCGGTCCAGTCAGCCCCGGTCGATGCGCCCGAGAGGAAGGGGAACGGGTCGCCTGCCTGGAGGAGATCGGTCATTCGCTGACCGCCGCTACGGACCCACCCGGTCAGGTCCGCGCTCTCGAGGATGATCCGAATGGGCTCAAGATCGTCGGGTCGAGATGACATCGCATTCTCCCTCTGCTCCAGCCACTGTATGCCGGGCGGCTCTGTATTGCCAGCGACGCGCCGACTTCGGACCATTCGGCACTGGTAGGCTGAAGCCGATCCCGTGCTAGATTCAGCGCGCGCCGCACCAGGCGATACACCCTGAAAGGGCTAAGACCGATGCGCCCGATCCTGCTCTGGATGGCCAGAAATCGATTCCTGAAAGCCTGGCTTCCCCGCATCTGGTTCGTTCGACGCGCCGTGCGCAAATTCATGCCCGGCGACACAGCCGAAGCCGCCCTCGAGGCAGCCGAGACGTTTCGTTCGCCTGGGATCGGCGTGCTGTTCACTCGGCTGGGCGAGAACCTGGCCGAGATGACCGAGGCCAGGGCGATCGCCGATCATTACCACGACCTGCTCGACAAGATCCGCGCCCGCGGGCTCGACGCGGAGGTGAGCGTCAAGCCCACGCAGCTTGGGCTCGACCTCGACCCTGTCGCCACGCTGGAGCTCCTTTCCGCTCTGGCGACCCACGCTGCGGAGGGCAACGGGCTGCTCTGGATCGACATGGAGGGGAGCGCCTACGTCGATCCGACGATCGACCTGTATCGGCGCCTGAAAGAGACCCATCCCAACGTCGGGATCTGTCTGCAGGCGTACCTGCGCCGGACCCCCGCGGATATCCACAGCCTGCTGCCGCTCAAGCCGGCCATTCGCCTGGTGAAGGGCGCCTACAACGAGCCGGCCAGCATCGCATTCCGCCGAAAGGCGGAGGTCAGCGCGGCCTTCCAGTCACTTTCGGTGCTGATGCTCCCGTACGCCGGGCGCGGCGAGCTTCGGCTGGGGCTGGGCACGCACGATACCAACCTGATCGGGCAGATCGTCGAGTACGCGCGCGGGGCGCAGATCCCGATCACCGCCTTCGAGGTGCAGATGCTGTATGGGATCCGCCAGGACCAGCAGCTGCGCCTGGTCAAGGAGGGTTATCGGGTGCTGACCCTCATCTCGTACGGCGAGGCGTGGTACGCCTGGTACATGCGGCGCCTGGCCGAACGGCCGGCGAACCTGCTCTTCGCCGTGCGCCAGATCTTCGGCTAACGAGGTTTCGCACATGCGAGTTCTGCTGGTGGGCGTCGGCACGGTTGGCGAGGCGATCGCCCGCATGTGCGCCACGCGCGACTGGTGCGAGGCGCTGGTCCTCGCCGATTACGACCTTGCGCGGGCGACAACCCTGCAGGCTCTGCTCGGCGACCCCGGCCGCTTCGCGGTCGAGCAGCTGGACGCCGGAAACGCCGACCGGGTGGCCGAGCTGGCGCGCCGGCATCGTGTCGACCTGGTGATGAACGCGGTCGATCCCCGCTTCGTGATGCCGATCTTCGACGGCTCCCTGGCGGCCGGGGTCGACTACATGGACATGGCCACCAGCCTCTCTCGGCCGCATGCCACCGATCCCCATCACCTCCCCGGCATCAAGCTCGCCGACGAACAATTCGCCCGCGCCGCGGAGTGGGAGCGAGCCGGCAGGCTCGCCGTGTTGGGGATGGGGATGGATCCCGGTCTGACCGATGTCTTCGCCAGGTACGCCGCGAAGCACCTGTTCGACCAGGTCGACGAGGTGCACATCCGGGACGGCGGCGACCTCCACATCCCCGGCTACGCCTTTGCCCCGGTCTTCTCGATCTGGACCACCATCGAGGAGTGTCTCAATCCGCCTGTCGAATGGGATGGCGCGCGTGCGGACTGGATCACCACGGCCCCGTTCAGCGCACCCGAGTCGTTCCCGTTTCCGGAGGGAATCGGCCCGGTCGAATGCGTGAATGTCGAGCATGAAGAGGTCCTGCTGGTGCCGCGCTACCTGCCGGGCCTGCACCGGGTTACCTTCAAGTACGCGCTCGGCGCGGACTTCATCGCCAAGCTGCAGATCCTCCACGACATCGGCCTGGACCGAACCGACCCGGTGCTGGTGCGCGGGGTGCCGGTCTCGCCGCGCGACCTGGTGGCGGCGGTCGTGCCGGACCCGATCACCATGGGCGACAAGATGGTCGGCCGCGCGATCGTGGGGACCTGGGTGATCGGCCGCAAGGACGGCAAGCCACGCGAGGTCTTCCTCTACCAGATGGCCGATGCCGCCGAAACACTGGCGAGCACCGGGTCACAGGTGGTCGGCTGGCAGACCGGCTTCAACCCGGTCATCGCCATGGAGCTGCTGGCGAACGGGGCCTGGTCGGGGAGCGGGGTCCACGCGCCGGAGGCCTTCGACCCGGACCCCTACCTCGCGCTGCTGGATCGGTACGGCATCCACCACGCCATGGTCGAGATGGAGCCCGGGGCGCACCAGCCAACCTGATCAGGCGCCCTAGACTGGACCCTCACTCAAGTCAGGAGACGGACC
>JANMPX010000126.1:0-11503 GCA_031370085.1 Chloroflexota bacterium
GCGCTTCAAGATCCGCACTGCGGTTAGCCTCAAGTTGGCGCAGGCCGACCAGCACCGCCCCGCGGATCGTTCCATGGCCATCGGCCAGACGGTCCAGCAGGTTAGACTCGTCGGGCGTTAGCTCATGGACAACGCGCCGGCGTTAGCGGGGTTCGGGCGATCGGCGCGGCATGATATGTACATACTATCACGCTGACCTCAAAGCGACCGCTTCGCTACCGGTTGGGCCGAAGGCCGATCGGTGTAGGCGACGACGGGACTCGAACCGTGTACGCGGTTTTGCAGTCCCCGCCATAGCGTCCGCAGACGTTCCGTCGAAGCCTCCGTGACGCTCACAGTAGCCGATCCGGCATGGCCGATGACCGGGGGTATCCGCCCCTGTTGCTACCACCCAATGCCACCGAGGCCGGGGTCGCCTGCACACTACCGATCACCGCGGGCCTGAGCCGTTAGAGCTATTCGCGCCGTCAACATCGCCACCGCCCGTGTGACCATTCCGTCTGTGACTTGGCGTGCTGCCCGGATGCCGACTAGAGCCCGAAGCTCACCGTGTCCAGCACCGCGGCAAACTCATCGAGGCGGTTGCCGCCGGATACGTCATCGATCTCAATCATCAGGACGTCGTCGCCGTGGTCAAAGAAGTAGAACCGCATCGCCGTGCCGGCCAGGATCGCCTGGTCGTACCCGTTGCTCGGCGGCAGGCCATGGACCAACAGTACGCCGGGCAGGGGCAAGCATTCGACGGGGGCGTTGTCGGCCAACCTGACGTCGAGCACCAGTCCAGTGAGGCCCCCGACGCTCACCGGCCGCGGGCTGGTGGTGGTGAGGTTGGAGCGCCCGGCCATCCAGGCGGCGATGTCCGTGGCCGATTTGCTGGCGTCAAAGGGCGATTGAGGGTCACACCCTTCCGGAGTAAGCGTCACGTTCGCCTCGAATGCGATCCAGTCCAGCGCGCCGAACTCCGAGGCCTTCGGTTTGCCGCCCGGTGCGAACAGGACATACTCGGCGGCGCTGTCCGCGTGGTTGCCCCAGCCAGCCGGCACCTCGAACGTGATCTGCGGTGCGAACAGGACGGAAGTGTGCGTGCCCGCTGCCAAGGGGCCGACGCATGCATCACCGGCGTTGGGGGTGCAGACCACTTCGGTGACAGCGGACGGTGCGGCCGTCGGCTGTGAGATAGCACTGGAGCCGGCCGACGGTGTCGGGGTGGGCGTCCCGCTCGAACAGCCCGCGACAACGAGCGTGAGCACGAAGGGGAGAAACGCCCGCCGCCCCCGCGAATCCGCATACCATCGACTCCGTGGGTTTGGCAGGTCGATGAGATCACTCATCGCGGCAGGGTGCGCTGGGAGGGCCGCGGAGTCAATAGAATCGTCATGATCCTGCTGCGGCTCTCCTGCTCGACCTTCTGGTTGGACGTGCGACTGCGGGAGATCGACGGGCGGTGGATCGCCTCAGCCGACACGCCTAACGGGCCGAGCGTGGGTCTGGGGAAGCCGGGCGATTGAAGCCATAGAGCATGCCCTAGACTCGTTCGAGGGGAACGTGGGCGAGCTGCTGGCCAGCCTTCCGAGCAGCGGGCTCGGCTAAGTCGTCGTGGCGCTCTCAATCTCTGGCGTGGCCTGGCGCACCGGCCACTGAGCGGAGCGGCCGAAGAGCAGACCCGTCTCAAAAGGGGAGCCCCCGACGACCGTCCGATTCGTGCTTCGCGCGGTTCCGCTCTTGGGCCGATCAAAAGGAGGTCCTTACGGGGCGCTGACACCGGGGTCGTACAGCTCGGCGCTACGGAGCCCGCGGAATACGTTGGTTTCTCCGCCGGTTTCGCCACCCGCGATGAGCACGCGGCCGTCCTGGAGGAGCGTGACGGAATGCCAGGCGCGGGTGAGGCTCATCGTGCCCGCGTCGATCCAGATGGCGCTGCTGGGGTCATACAGTTCCGCGCTGGAGATGGCGGCGCCACCGAAGGCCGTACCCCCCGCAATCAATACGCTGCCGTTAGCAAGCAGCGTCGCGGTGTGATTGGAGCGCGGAACGGTGAGGCTGCCAGCGGACCTCCATGTTCCGGCCTCGGGGTCATACAGCTCGGCAGTCTGTCCGCCGACGAGGAGCACCAAGCCATTCGGCAACAGGGTCGCGGTATGCAATTCGTGAGCCGCCAGCATGCTGCCCGTGGGGCTCCATGTCCCGGAGCCGGGGTCGTACAACTCGGCGGACTGAAGGCCCGCGAACAGAGTCCCTTCACCGCCAGCGACCAGCACCTTTCCATCGGGGAGCAGCGTCGCGGTATGGCCGGCGAGGACGCCGATTCCGCGCTCGCCTCGGGCCTCGCGCATGCTACCGGTGGCACTCCACGTCCGCGTGGCCGGGTCATAGATCTCCGCGGAGGCCAGGTAGTCGTAACTACTGTTCGGGCCCATCCCGCCCGCCACCAGCACCCTGCCATCCAGGAGCCTCGTGGCCGTCTGGGCACTCCGCGGCGCGATCATGGGGCCGGTCGAGCTCCACGTATTCGTCCTCGGATCGAAGGTCTCGGCACCGCCACCGACCACCAGGACGGTGCCATTCACGAGGAGGGTGGCTGTCGCCGCCCCTGTGATCTGCGTCGGGCCACCAGTGCTGCTCCAGGTTCCACTGGTGGGGTCATAGAGCTCTCCCAGCGCGAGGACCCTGCCGTCGGGGAGCAGCACCGCAGCATGCCCATCTCCCCCGTGCAGCATGCTGCCGGTCAGCGTCCATGAGGCCGCGTGTGGGCTCGGTCTCTCGTCGTGGCTCGGCGACGGACTCTCCTCCGGCTTCGGCCCGATGTTCTGCGAGGGTCGCCAGACCAGACTGATGCCCAACACGATGGCCGCCACCACGGCCGCCGCTGACAAGCCCATCACCGCCAACCGGTTGAGGCCGGATCGGCCCACTTCGGGCATCGGCTCACCACCCAGCCGAACCAGCCAGGCGGGGCGGGGACGGCTGTGTGCGGTTGCGGCCCGAACGGATTCGGCGAGATCCTGCGGCTGCGCAGGGCCAGCCGATGCCTCGAACCAGGATCGGAGCAGCGCGTCGAAGTCGCGGTCGGTCGTCACGCGATGCCTCCTGTCGGCGCGACCGATGCGCGGTCGTGCGCGTCAACGGCGGCTCGCAATGCCTGGGTCGCGCGGCTCAGGCGCGACTTCATGGTGCCGACCGGGATGCCCATGATCGCGGCCGCCTCGGCCTGCGGGAGATCGAGGTAGTAATGCAGGACCAGCACGGCTCGCTCCTGGCGCGAGAGGCGGCTGAACCCGCGCTCGAGCTGATCTCGCGCAACGATGAGCCGGTGGTCGCTGTCGCCCGATGGTAGGTCGTGGCTTGCGAGCAGTGGTACCTCCGCCTGCGCCTTGCCGCGCTCCCGGCGCGCCAAGCGGTAACAGGCGCGCACGGTGAGCCGATGGAGCCAGGCATCGAAGTGCGCGGGATCGCGCAAGGCGCGGATGTCGCGCCAAGCGGCCATCAGCGCATCCTGGACCGCATCGCGGGCGGTTTCGGGGTCGCGGACGATCAAGTAAGCGATCCGGTAGAGGCCAGGAATGGCGGCCGCGGCGAGCTGCGAGAAGGCGTCGTGATCGCCAGTTGAGGCCTGGACCACCAGATCGAGCTGCATCCACTCACCCTTCGCGTCCGCGATCTCTGTGTGATCGCCCTGATAGGTATGGGCGCCGGGGCGCGCGAATGGTTCCATCTGGCGCGCGGCCGACCGTCAGGCGCCTCGTGGATCTTCTGCCGGACCGTCGCGCCTTACCGTTGCACCGGGGCGATGCCACGGTACTCGGTCGGCGGGTTGTAGTCAGGGTTCGGAGGGTCGGCCGGTGGGTGCTCCAGCCTCGGGGACAGCACAGCGCCCCGCGACTCCACGGAAACGAGGTCCTTTCGGGTGCGAGGCGAGTGAACTCAAGCCTCACTTAGGCCGGCCGCGCGCAGTAGCGTCCGGAAGCCGTCATCGGATCCGGGCCAGTTGCGGCGGACTGCCGAGATGCCAGCGCTTCGCACGACTGCACGGAGGACGGCGGCCACGATCAACGCGTCGTCCGCGTAACCGAGCACCGGGATGAAGTCCGGGATGAGGTCGATCGGGCTCGCCAAATAGGCGAACAGCAACCAGAGACGAAGCTTGACCCCGCGAGGCAGGGCTGGGTCGGTTGCTAGCCGGTGGAGCAACCGGATCGTGTCCGGTAGCAGTCGGAGGATCTCGGTCAGGCCCAGGGATGAGCGGCGAGCGAGGATCAGGTACGTTACTAGCCCGACCCAGGCGACCAGCAACGCCAGCCCAACCGCAACGAGAGTCTCGATCACCCCTTGAGGCTACCCTTCCTATCCGCCGTGCGTGCCGCGAGCCGGCACCCATGGCGTTTGAAGCGATCCCTGGCTTTCACCCGAAACGCCCTCCTTCGGAACGCCTAGTCGCTCAGCTCGAGCCGCGGGTGCGGAACCAGGCCGGCGTCGATCTCCTCCGCCGCCTCGACCTCGTCCAGCTCTCCGGTACCGCGGATGTGCGGCTCGAAGAAGGTGGTCGCGATGAGGGTCGGCACGATCGCGGAGAGGATGACTGTCGTCACCAAGATCGTGTACTGCGTCGCATTGATCAGCCCGTTGCGCAGCCCGAACAGGGCCGAGATTGTGCCGAAGGTCAGGCCGGTCGACATGAGAAGGGTCAGGTAGTTCGCTTCGCGCACCGCCAGGCCGGCGAGCCGTGACACCGGCCATACGCCGATCGCCTTGGCGCCAACCTTGACCAGCAGGAGCAGCAGGATTAGCCCGGCCCCGGCAGCGACGGCCGGCAGCGAGACGAGTAGGCCGGCCTTGATGAAGTAGAACGGGGTCAGCAGCGAGAAGGCGATCGCCCGCATCCGGTTCACCAGCACGCGGCTGCGCACGAAGACCCCCGCAAAGGCCAGCCCTATGAGGTAGGCCGGCAGCACTGCCTCGCTGTTCGCGGCCGTTGCCAGGCCGCCGAGTCCGAGCAGCACGAGCAGGACGAACTTGATCTCCGGCTCGGACACGCGATCCGGCACGACCAGCACCAGCCACCCGAGAACCCGTGGCAGGACCAGTAGGGAGAGCACGGTGGCCGCCACGAACAGGAGCAGGTTCGGCCCGGGGTTGGCGAAGAGCACGCCAAGTGCCAAGACGGTGCCGAGGTCGGTCACGAAGCAGGCGGCCAGGATCAGCTTGCCGATCTCCTGCGTGGCCAGCCCAGACTCGATCATGACTGCGTAGACGACCGCCACCGACGTGGTGGAGAGGGCGATCCCGGCGATCTCCGCCGCAGGAAGGTCCCAGCCCGCGACGAACCGGGCGAAGAGGAAGGCTCCCGCCGCCGGCACGGCAAACGACACGGATCCGATCGCCAGGGCCTTGCCGACGTGGCGCCGCAGGGAACCGGGGTCGATCTCGGCTCCCGCCAGAAAGGTGAGGAGCACCGAGCCAAAGAGCGCCAGGAAGTCGATCCACGAGGATGTGCCCAGACCAAGGAAGTTGCCGCCCAGCACACCGAGCGCGATCTCGACCAGCGCCACGGAAATGCCCAGGCGGACCGACACGAGGCTGGCGATGAGCGCCAGGCCAACCCACGCAGCGGCCACCAGATACACGTTGTCCACGCCCGATACCCTCCCCAAGGCAGCACAAGGCCCCTGGCTGCAAACGCATCAGGGGCCATCAGCCCGGTCGGGCGGTTCAGACGCTTCGACGTCTAGGCGGACACCATCGCCGGCGCCAAGCCTAGCGGCTGCGCCAAGTCGCCGTCAACGCCTCGGGACCTGCGCCGGAAAAGCCAGGATATGAGCACGGATTCGGGTCGCTGCTGCGCGGCCGGCCGGCACGAGGCGTGACTGACTCGCCCTCCCGAAAAGGACGTCACGAGCTGCCGAGGTGTTACCGCGCGCGTACGAGTGTTACCGCACGCGTACCTGTGTATACGGATGAGGCATTGGCACAGCCGACAGGAGGCAAGAGGATGCAAGTCAGGTTCATGCGGCTCGCGGCGACTGCCGCGTTCGCTCTGGTGTTGAGCGCCTGTGGCGCGAGCCAGACCAGCAGCGCAGCGGGCGTGAACGTGGGCACGACGAGCACCAGCCTCGGTACGTTCCTGGTTGGACCGGACGGGAAGACCTTGTATCTGTTCGAGGCCGACACGTCCGCGACGTCGACCTGCGCGAGCGGCTGCGCCCAGGGTTGGCCGCCGCTCACCACCAACGGCTCCCCGGTGGCGGGCAGCGGGGTCAGCCAATCACTGCTCTCAACCAGCGACCGTGCCGATGGCAGCCTGCAGGTGGTGTACAACGGGCATCCGCTCTACTACTACGTGGGCGATACCAAGGCCGGCGACACGAACGGTGAGGGCTCGACCGCGTTCGGTGCCGGCTGGGACGTGGTCAGCGCGGCAGGGGCCAAGATCGAGAAGCCGGGAGGCTGACCACCACATAAGGACCGCGTTTCGGCGGCAAGCGATGGAGCCCGTTCCCCCAGGAGTGCATGGGTGCCAGCTCCCACCTACGGCGGCTAGACCGCCTAGCCTGTAGGGGTGATCCAGAGTCTCCTTGCTGTTGGGCTGGCACTCCTACTCTCCTGGGCCGTGTTGGTGATCTACCTGTTCATTGCCGATCGCTCATCCCCCGGAGTGAGAGAGATCCTCCGCCTGCTACCCGACACACTTCGGCTGCTCCACCGGATGGCGACCGATCCGGTCCTGCCTCGCGGGGTAAAGGTCCGTCTGTGGTTGTTGTTCGCCTATCTTGCGAGCCCGATCGACCTCATCCCAGACTTCGTCCCGGTTATCGGCTACGTGGACGACGCGATCATCATGGCCGCCGTTCTCCGCTCAGTAGTGCGTACCGCTGGTATCTCGGTGCTCCGCCGCAACTGGCCGGGATCCGATGATGGTTTTCGGTCGCTGCTGCGCGCAGCCGGCCTAAACGAGACGTAGTGCGTGGCCCGACCAAAATGACCTCCTTTTGGCGACCTCGAAACGGGTTCGCGGTGAGCACGAATCGGACGGTCGTCGGGGCCTTCCCCTTTCGGGACGGGTCGTCGCGGGCCGGCGCAACCGCTCGGGCCGCCGGCCAGCTCGTCGGTCCTGGATCCTCGGGGGTCGCTGACGGACCGTCGAACAGGGTATCCGCCCCGCCGCCCCGCCCATCTAATAGGCCGGTGGTAGGTGCTAGCCGTTACGGGTCCCACCGGGCCTTGGCGACGTTCACGGCGCTTGGAGCTCGAGCAGCGATGGCCGCGGCGCCTACTTCAGAGCGAGCGGCGCGGCTGCAATTGCGTGCTTCATCGCGGTGTCCCAGAGCACGACCGTGTGGTAGCCCATCGCGCCCGCGGTCATCTCGGCCGGCACGTTGTAGTCCTGCATGCCCGTTGTGCCGCTGAGGGGTCCGAGGTCGACGATCTTCGTCTGGTCGATGTCCGCATCGTTGGTGACGTCCGCGTTGGAGACCAGGATGACGTTCGTGTGGTCGGCGCTCGCGATCGCGAAATCCTCGAACACGACGGCAAAGCTGCCATCCGCGAGGTGCTCGAGGGCGACCGTGCCGCTCGCATCCGCATCGACCCGATGGAACGTCCCCACCGCCACCGTCGTCGGACCGGACGCCGCCGGACTGGACGTCGGGCTCGCCACGCTCGACGCCCTCGTTAACGCCGATGGGCTTGACGTCGCGCCCGCGGAGCACCCGGCGAGGGCGGCGGTAGCGAGGATCGCCAGTGCAAAACCGACGACGCGATGCATGCTGACCTCCATCTCGGGTTGCAGTGGGCCAGACAATGAACCGCGCCCGTGACATTTAGATGAAGGCGCCACTGAGCACGCTTGGGCGCTTCTGCGAACTAGATTGAGTGGCCGCCGCAGGCCAGGCGAGCGCTTTCTCACTCACCGCCCGTTCGCTGGCGCGCGACGGCCGACAAACGATCAGCAAGTCACCGGTTCGTCACCGCCGCGTTGTCAGCCCGTCTTAGGCCGCCTCCATCCTCCTCACCGGGGCCGGAGATGCCGGCCCACATGACGGAGAGGAGAAATCCGAATGCGACGCATCCTTATGACCCTGGCAGGGGTGTCTGTGCTAGCGCTCACGCTTGCCGCCCCCGTGGGCGCCAAGGAGTTCGGGACTATCTACGCCGATGGCCAAGCCTTCCGGACGTTCGGCACGCCCGCGCGGGTTGATCCCGGGACCGGCACGGACCCCATCATCAGCTTCAGCAACTTCGCCCAGGGCGGCGTGGCCGAGTACGCGCCCGGTGAAGGCTCGCACGGGGGCCGCTGGCAGGTGTGGGTGGCGACCTGGGTCAACCCGGACGACGCCCATCTACTGACGGCGTTCGACGACGTGTTGGCGTTGGTCGACGCGGGCCAGATCACACTGGAGCGGGCCCCCGATAAGGACTTCCGCTGCCCGATCCTCCCCAACGGCTGACAGGTGGTAACGGCTAAGGAGCTGCCCAAGGCTCCAACACCTTCGCCCGGCAGCCGCTGATGAGGGCCGCGCGAGGACGTCACACGCGAACGGTCGCGGGTTCTCGCTCACAGGGGTCTCGCAGGACGCGGGGTAGTTACTGCTGGATCCGCTACTACGAGCGCCACGGATTCCTGCCGATGCCCGCGCGTGCCGAGAATCGCGACCGCGAGTACAGCGAGGCCGACGCCGATCGGTCGCGTCTGCTCCTGGGCCTACGCCGGCTCGACCTCCCGTTGGATCAGGCGGCAGAGCTGGCGAGCATGTGCGCCGAAGGTCGCTGCGAGGAGGTCTCGGCAGAGCTGCGCACCGTGATCGCCACCAAGCGAGCCGAGCTGGGCCGACGCATGGATGAAATGCGCTATCTCGACCAACGACTGGCTCACCTACAGGGGAGCTTGGCGACGGGGGATCCGCCGCGGCCACGGATCATGCTCGGAAAGGAGGGCCATCATGAGGCGATGTGAGGACTGCTGCTGCCACAAGCACTGCTGCGGCTGCGGCACCAAGTAAGCCGAGAGGCCGGGATCCCCAGGCTCTCATTCTGTGCCTGTCCGAGTCTGGTATCGGCTAATGCGCGGCGGTCCTCGGTGCGACCAGCGCGCTTAGCATGCAGCGGTTGCCCTTCGCTAGCCGACCAACGCAGTCGGGACCGGGGCTGGAAGGACGATCCGACACTTGCTCAAGGGGACAAGCGGCATGCGGACGTATCCGGTCCCACCGGAGCTGTCCGGCGGCGTGATCACGTACCACACAGCGGTGATCTGGGACAGCGCCATGCTGCACGCCATCGCCGCGGCGCCGCTTGGCCAGCCCTGATCGGGCCGCTAGGGCATCGTCGGCAGCTCGAACCAGATCTCGGCACGGCCGACAGCCGATGACGCGCCGACCCGTCCTCCGTGCGCCTCCACGATCTGCCGCACGATCGCCAGCCCGATCCCGGCGCCGCCGCTCGCGCGCGTCCGGGAGTGGTCGACCCGGTAGAGCCGCTCCCAGATGAAGGGAAGCTCCTCGACCGGGATCTGCGGGCCGGTGTTCACCACCGCGCAGCGGACTCTGCCATCCGAGGAGCTGAGCCGAACCGTCACCTTGCCGCCGTCGTCGGTGTAGCGCGCGGCGTTCTGCATCAGGTTGCTCATGATCTGCCCGATCCCGTCCGGATCGGCCGGCACCTGGAGCACGCCGACCGGATCCTCCAGATCGGCCGAGATACGACGGCTGGTGAGCTCAGGGGAGTGAATCTCGATCGCGCGCAGCGCCGCGGCCACGAGATCGACCGGGACGCGCGCGGCCGCGAGTTGCGACGCTTCGGCGCTCCCGCTGCGCGCGAGCTGGTCCAGCCCCTGGACCAGACGGGTGAGTCGCATGATCTCCTCGTGGATGGTGCGCAACATCTCCGGGGTGGGCGCCGCCACTCCGTCGGCGAGCGCCTCGGTGTAGCCCTGCAGGCTGGTGAGCGGCGTGCGCAGCTCGTGGGCGACGTCCTCGACCAGCGAGCGGCGCAGCTGTTCCGCGCGCTCAAGCGCGATCGCCATCTGGTTGAACGAGCTGGCCAGCCGCTGCAGCTCGGGGTCGGCGGGCTCCTGGACGCGAGTCGCCAGGTCGCCCGCCGCGATGGCGCGCGTCGCATCGGTCAGCCGATCGAGCGGCTGCAGGATGCGTCGCAGCAACCACCAGGCCGCGAGCACCCCCAGCAGGACCCCCGCCGCGGCTCCGACCAGCAGCACCCGGCCGACGTACTGGTCGAACATGGCCTGCGCCTCGGCCGCCGATAGGCCGCCGGCCATCGCCAGGTGCGTGATCTGCTCGGAGCTGAAGCGCTGGACTGCGGCGATCATGACCGCCGCCACCACCAGCGAGAGGAGCACGAAGAGCGCGATGAGCCGGAGGCGCAGCGAGGACATCGGCTTAGGCGGGGCAGGCTGCCGGGTCGCGCCGCTCGACCGATCCCACGAAGCGGTAGCCGACGGTGCGGACCGTGGCAATGAAGCGGGGCGCGGCGGCGACGTCGCCAAGCTTGCGGCGCAGGCGTCCGAGGTGAACATCGATGGTGCGATCCAGGATGCCGGGGTCGTCGTTGCCGTGGATCGCATCGATCAGGTCGTCCCGCGAGAAGACGCGCCCCGGGCGGCGCATTAGGCCCAGCAGGATCCGGAACTCGAATGGAGTGAGGTCGAGCACCTGCCCGTCCAGCCGCACTTCGACCGCATTCGGGTCAAGCGCAAGCGGCCCGCTCAGCAGGATCGGCTCGTCGTCCTCCTGGTCCAGGCGTCGACGCCGCAGCAGGGCGCGCACGCGCGCCATGAGCTCGCGCGGCGAGAAGGGCTTGACGACATAGTCGTCGGCCCCGAGGTCGAGCCCGATCACCTTGTCAGAGTCTCCGCTGCGGGCGGTCAGCAACAGGATCGGCACCTCGCTTGCCTCCCGGATCCGGCGGCAGACCTCGAAGCCGTCGAGGCCGGGAAGCATCACGTCGAGCAGGATCAGGTCGGGCCGCGAGCGTAGGGCGATCTGCAGCGCCGTCTCGCCGTCGGCGGCGAACAGGGCGCGGTGCCCCTCGCGCTCAACGTACAGGCGCAGTAGGTCACGAATCTCGGCGTCGTCGTCGACGAGCAGCACGGTCGCCATCGGCGCCACAGTATGACCGCCCCGTGACGGCAGCATGAAGGCGGTCGGCTCACCTGCGCCCGGCGTCGCACCGGCGCTCGATGGTACCCGCCGGGTCGGGTCCGCTACAGCCGACCAGATGTCGAAGCAACCAGATAAGGCTCCCAGAGCCGCAAGAGGCGGGATACCAACCCGGTCGGCTGGTTCGCATACTGTGAGGTACGGACCACCAACCACCCTTCCAGAGCATGAAATGACCGTCATGACGGCGGCCGCGCCCCCGGGCGCACAGTTAGCGGAATTCCACCCCGCTCAGGAGCGTCTTGAAGACGGCGACATCAGCAGCGTCAGCACCGGCATTCGAGGAGTGCTGGAAGTAGAAGAAATAGCCGATCCCGTCGTGGATGACGGCCGTG
>JANMPX010000136.1:0-8153 GCA_031370085.1 Chloroflexota bacterium
AGACATACGACCGATCGCCGACGAGCAGCACCGCACGGGCATCAGCTGGATCGATGAGGGGTGGTCGGGTGGACACGGGACGCGCCTCCTTCGTCATCCGCGCTCGCATCTTCGAGCGCGGTATCAGAGCGGTCGGCGCCGGACGGGTGCGCCCGTCCCGGGTCGAGAAGGCAATCAGTGTACCTCCGCGCCCAGCCGCTGTCGTTCCCCGTTCGTACCAGGGCGACGCGCTTGCCGCCGACCCGGTACCGTGCTGCCTGACGTGACGCTGCAAGAGATCCTGCCGCTGCTGCTGCCGCTCCTCGTCCTCCAGCTGACGCTGGTCGGCGTGGGCCTGTACGACCTGACACGCCCCGAGCGACAGGTGCGTGGCGGCAACAAGCTGGTCTGGGGCCTGGTGATCGTGTTCGGCGAGCTGCTGGGTCCGCTCATCTACTTCCTCTTCGGACGCGAGGACGCCTGAGACAAGATGGCAGTTGCTGCCGAGCCCGCGGCAATCGTCTGCCGCGCTCTGTCCAAGCGCTACGGCAGCGTCACGGCGCTCGACGGGCTCGACCTCGAGGTCCCCGTCGGCAGCGTCTTCGGCTTCCTTGGCCCGAACGGGGCGGGCAAGACCACCACCCTGCGCCTCCTCACCTCGCTGGCGCGCGCCAGTTCGGGCGGCGGCTCAGTGGCGGGACTGCCGATCGGCGACGGAGAGCCGAATCAGCGCGGGCTGATCGGCTACCTGGACCAGGACCCGCGCTTCCACGGCTGGATGACGGCCCGCGATCTGCTCGACCTGGTCGGCCGCCTGTACGCCATGTCAGCCACCGAGCGGCGGGCCCGCATCGACGAGGTGCTGGCGCTGGTCGGGCTGACCGATGCCTCGCGTCGGGCGATCGGCGGATTCTCCGGCGGCATGCGACAGCGGCTCGGCCTGGCGCAGGCGATCCTCAACCGCCCGCCGGTGCTGCTCCTCGACGAGCCGGTCAGCTCGCTCGACCCCGAAGGCCGGGTCGACCTGCTGCAGGTGATCCGCCGGCTGGGAGGCGACTCGACGGTCCTCTTCTCGACCCACATCCTCACCGACGTCGAGCGCGTCTGCGACCGGGTCGCCATCCTCGATCACGGCCGTTTGGTGACCACCGGACCGATGGATGAGCTCCTCGGGCGCTACGCTCGCCCTGTCTACCGGATCGAGCCAGAGGAGGGCCAGGAGGCCGCCGTGGCACGGCTGGCTGCGGCCATCGCCACAGCACCGTGGGCGACCGGTGTCGAGCAGTCCCATGGCGTGCTGCGCGTGGCCGTCAGCGACGAAACCCTGGCCGGACGCGAATTGCTGGCGGCGCTTGCGGCACAGGGCATCGCCCTGCTCTCCTTCGAGCGGCAGCGACCGACGCTCGAGGACGTCTTCCTGCAGCTGGTCGGCCGGAATGCTCGAAAGCCTGGGGCGGCGGCGTGATCGGCCTTGGCGCGCTGCTGCGCAAGGAGCTGCTCGAGCAGTGGCGCACGCGGCGCCTGCTGGTGGTGGCGATCGTGTTCACCGCCTTCGGCATCGGCTCGCCGTTCCTGGCCCGCTACACCCCTGAGCTGGTAAAGGCGCTCGCCGGCAACCAGTTCCAGATCGAGGTCCCGCCGCCGACCGCGCGCGACGCGGTCGACCAGTTCCTCAAGAACGTGGGCCAGGCCGGGGTGCTGACGGCCATCCTGCTGGCGATGGGCAGCGTCGCCAACGAGAAGGAACGCGGCACCGCCGCGCTCTTGCTCACCAAGCCCGCGTCACGCGCCGCATATCTGCTGGCCAAGCTGCTGGCGATCGGCGCGACGCTGCTGGTCAGCCTGCTGCTGGCGGCGATCGGCGGGTATGCCTACACCGCATTCCTGTTCGAGGCGATGCCGATCGGCGGCTGGGCCGCCATGGTGGGGCTGCTGCTGCTCTCGCTGCTGGTCTACACCTCGCTGACGTTCCTTGGCAGCGTGCTGAGCCGCTCTGCGCTGGCGGCTGCCGGAATCGGGATCGGCTTCATGATCATCGTGGCCCTGATCTCCATACTGCCCACCGTGGGGCCGTACACGCCCGGTGGCCTCAGCAGCGCGGCCCTGGCCATCGCCATGGGGCGCGACCCCAGCGTGATAGGGCCGCTGCTCGTCAACGGGGCGGGGGTCGCCGCGCTCTTCGGGATCTCCTGGCTGGTCTTCCGCCGACAGGAGCTCTAGGCCCTCTGCGCCACTGGGCTGTCGCCCGCCGGCGACCCATCGGCCATTGAATGTCCGAATGCCTTCTCGCAGCGGCCCCTCGATCGGCTCACTGGCCGAAATGCCGCTCAGCGACGACAAGTGGGCCAGTGAGAGGCCGTTCGGTCTTTCCCAGACGACACTGCGCCTCGGGGCCGCCTGTCAGCCGAGATCCTCAACCAAGTCGTGCCCGTGGAGCCGGATCGTACGCAGGTAGAGGTAGACCGACGGCGCCAGGATCAGCGCGACGGCCAGCATCGCCCAGCGCGTGCCCGAAGCCAGCGCCAGCCAGCCAAGGAGCGGCCCGCCGGCAATCTGGCCGAGCGCATCGGCCTGGGCGTTCATGGAGTGGACCGTGGCCCTGACGTCGGCGGTGAGACCCAGGTTGATCCAGGCCGCGGCGATCGGCTGGGCAATGCGTCGCACGATCCGCGTCACCAGGTAGCTTAGCGCCGCCATTTCGAAGCTGACCGCGGCGGCAAAGGCAAGGATCGCCACGATCAGCACCAGGTGCATGACCAGCAGGACCCGGGCCGCCTCGAGATGGCTCTCCATGTCGAGGCGGCGTCGCGCGACCTGCACTCCCGCCACGCTGGCCGCCAGCGCGACCAGGTTTATGAGGGCGAACCAGGCGATGATCGGTAGCGTTGGGGATGTGGGCAGCGCGAAGTTGCTCAGGATATGCAGCTCTCGCAGCCGGTCGAATGCCTCGCTGCCGGCCCCTGCAATGAACGAGATTGCGAGGATCGTGAGCAGCGCCGGAAAGACGCGCACCGTGGTCAGGCCCCGCCGGAGAGTCTCGCCCATGGCGCGAATCACCGAGCGGCCCTCGCGCGGCGCGGGAGACCAGTGGCGCTCGGGCATGACGACGGCCAGGGCCACGGCGGTCAGCAGGTAGCCGAGGCCGCCTGCCAGGATGGGGGCCTGGAGTCCCCACGCGGCGGCCAGCGGCACGCTGGCCACGATCCCCAGCGCCCCGGCAGCCCATCCGAATTGCGCGCCGCGCAGGTAGATCTGCCCTGTCTCCACGTTGCCTGTCTCGTCGCTGATCCACGCCTCGGTCGCCCCGGAGGTGAAGGTGGCGCCCAGGCCCCACAGCACCTGGCCCATGAGGATGGTCCCGAAGAGAGGCCACGCGCCCCAGACCATCAGCCCGATCCCGATCAGCGCCGTGCCGATGATCACCGACAGGCGCCGGCTGACGGTATCGGCCAGCACCCCGGTCGGCACCTCGAAGATGAACGCCGATGCCTCCAGGGTCGTGCCGACCAGCACCAGCTGCAGGGCGTCCAGTTTCGCCACCTGGATCATGAACAGACCCGCGGCGGTGATGACCATCATGAAGCAGAACGAGCCGGCGGCCTCCTGGGCGAGGTAGACGCGGTACGCCAGACGTGCGCCGGGGAGTGTCACGCGGGGTCGTGACGGAGGCGCGCGTAGACCACCAGGTCGTGATACCCGGCGGCGCGGTACTGCGATCCGCGGGCGATCCCTTCGCGGAAAAACCCCGCCTTTTCCAGCGAGCGCTGCTCCGCCAGGTTCTCGACATCGGTCGATGCCTCGACCCGGTTCGCGTCGGTGTTGGCAAACAGGTAATCGGCCACCAGGCGCTGTGCCTCGGTGCCGTAGCCGCGCCCCCGTGCCTCAGGAATGAGCGAGATACCGATATTCCAGGCTGCCGAGCCGGGATTCGGTCCGTTCATGACCCGGTGCCAGCCGACGGTGCCGATGGGCATCCCATCGGCAACAAGCTCAACCATGAGCACCCCGTTGTGATCGTTTCGCAACGGTCCGGCCGCCAGGATCTCGCGCGGCACCAGTGAGCGAGGCTCGTCGAAGTTGTTGAACTCGCCGCGCGCCTCGGGGCTCCCGTCCCAGGCGTCGAGCAGGTCGGCATCGGGGAGGGTGACGTCCCGCAGCCGAACCCGCGGCGAGTCACTCATTGCACGACCAGCGTCAGGCTGGCCCGCAGGTCGACTTGCGGGCCGCCGCAGGAATCAGGGCCTAGGGAGAAAGGAGCTGCAGCGGTGACCTGCCACCGCCCCGCTGGCAGTCGGAACTCCGGATCCGCGAGGTATTGCTGGTAGAAGGCGGCGTCTGGATCCTCGGCAGTCCACATTCCAGACTTGCGGAAAGGGGTCGTGATCGGAGCGCGGGTCATGAACCATGATTGGCAGGCCAGCAGCCAGAGGTGCTGCATCTTGCGGTCGCCTGTGAGCTCGACTACATCGAAGCCGACGTGATCCCCTGGCCCCGGGCCCCAAACCTCCTTAGCTCCGGGGCCACGATAGGAAAACTCCGCCCTGACCTCGATCGGTCTTCCTGGGGCCCAGACCTGGTGGGGAGTCGAGATGCTCAGGACGAACCCGCGATCGCGAGCTTCAGCGCGAATCGCACCGGCCTTTGTCGAACTGGTCGTCGAGCATGCGGTGATCACGAGGGCAACGAGCACGCAGGCCACGACGCCCCGTTTCCATCTCATGCGCCTACGGTAGCCCACGGGCCGAGATGATCCATGCAACGGTCCGTCGAAACGTGATGTTCACGGATACATCTCCCTCACTGGCTATCGGCGATGTCGGCGGGAGCCGAAGCGCCCACGGCAGCCAGCGCGCGCAGCGCAACGTCGACCGGATCCCGGCCAGGCGCGACGGGAATCCGGACCTGGTTCGAGGCCGCCACCGGCCGAAAGCCGGCCAGCGTCAGCTCCAGCACGACCGCGGCGCGGTCGAAGCCGGGCCACTTGAACGTGACGCGGCCGGCTTCGGCGCGCACATCGGGCACGCCAGCCACCTCGGCGGCCATCCGCACCGCCACCGCCCGGAAGAGCCCCTCCACCGGCTCGGGAACCGGTCCGAACCGGTCAAGCAGCTCGACGCGCAATGCCTCCAGGTCGGCCGGTGCAGCCGCGGCGGCGAAGCGCCGGTAGGCCTCCAGTTTGGCGCCGGAGTCGGCAACGTAGGCGTCGGGCAGGTAGGCCGACCCGGGAAGGTCCAGGCGCACCGCGGCCGCCTCGGGAGCGACCACCCGGCCACGCCGGACCTCGACCGCCTCGGCCAGCATTCGCGTATAGAGCTCGAAACCGACCGACGCCATGTGGCCGTGCTGCTCCGCACCCAGGATATTGCCCGCCCCGCGGATCTCCAGGTCGGAGAGGGCGATCTGGTAGCCGGCCCCCAGGTCGGAGGCGGAGAAGATGGCGTGCAGCCGCTTGCGGGCGATCCCCGACAGCGGCTGGCCACGACGGTGCAGCAGGTAGGCATACGCCCGGCGATCCGAGCGCCCCACCCGGCCGCGGAGCTGGTAGAGCTGCGCCAGCCCGAGCGTATCGGCCCTCGCGATGACGATCGTGTTGGCGTTGGGGATGTCGAGCCCCGACTCAATGATGGTGGTGCACACCAGGACGTCGAAACGGCCGGCGTCGTAGTCGAGCATCACGCGCTCGAGCATCCCCTCGGCCATCTGGCCGTGCCCGATCGCCACCTTGGCGCGCGGCACCAGGCGACGGACCCGCTCGGCGGCCACCTCGATCGTCTCCACCCGGTTGTGGACGTAGAAGACCTGCCCGCCACGGTCCAGCTCGCGGTTGATGGCATCGCGCACGAGGCCCTCGTCGTCCTCCGCGATGCGGGTCAGGATCGGCAGCCGCGCCTCGGGCGGCGTCTCGATCACCGACAGGTCGCGGATCCCCACCAGCGACAGGTGCAGCGTGCGCGGGATCGGCGTGGCGGAGAGGGTCAGCACGTCGACCTCGCGGCGCATCGCCTTGATCCGCTCCTTGTGGCCGACCCCGAAGCGCTGTTCCTCGTCGACCACCAGCAGCCCCAGGTCTGCGAACCCGATGTCCCTGCTCAGGATCCGATGCGTCCCGATCAGCACGTCCACCTGCCCGTCGGCGGTGGCCTCCACGATCCGCTCCTGCTCGCGCTTGCCCACGAAACGGCTGAGCATCTCGACCCGCACCGGGAATGGCGCCAGGCGCCTTCGGAAGGTGCCCAGATGCTGCTGCGCAAGCACCGTGGTGGGCACCAGCACCGCGACCTGCTTGCCGTCCTGCACCGCCTTGAAGGCGGCTCGCAGGGCAACCTCGGTCTTGCCATACCCGACGTCGCCGCACACCAGCCGGTCCATCGGCCTGCGACGCAGCATGTCGGCCTTGACCTCCTCGATGGTGCGCGCCTGGTCCGGCGTCTCAGTGTAGGGAAAGGCCTCCTCCAGCTCGCGCTGCCAGGTGGTGTCGGGCGAGAAGCTGAAGCCCGGGGCGGCCTCGCGCACCGCGTACAGCTCGAGCAGGTCATCGGCCAGCTCGGCGACCGCGCGCCGCACCCGTTGCTTGGCCCGCTCCCAGTCCGTGCCGCCCAGCTTCGACAGCGCGGGGGCAGGACCTCCGGCGTACCGCGTGATGCGCCCGATCTGATCGGCCGGCAGGAAGATCTTGTCGTCGCCGGCGAAGTCGAGCTGCAGGTACTCCTTGGTCGCGCCGCCGTACTCGCGCTGGGTCATGCCCGCGTAGCGCGCAATCCCGTGGTCGATGTGGACCACCGCGTCGCCGATGCTCAGCTTCCCGATCAGGTCGCGCGTCACCACCCGCTTCGACGGGGTCAGCCGCCGTACCCGGGTCGCTCCGAAGAGCTCCCTGTCGGTCAGCACCACCAGCTTCGACGGCAGGTGCACGAAGCCAGCCGACAGGCTCCCGTGCACCAGGCCGATGGCGCCCGGCGGGGGCGCCTCGCGCAGCTCCGCCCCCGGCGCCACGGCTCGTCCCGCCTCCTCGAGCAGCTCACCGATGCGGCTGGCCTGGTCGGTGGTGACCACCACGCGGCGGCCGGCAGCGGTCAGCTCGACGAGCCACGCGCCAAGCCGATCGCTGCGCCCGGGCAGGACCGGGGCGGTCGCATAGCCGGCGTCCTGTTCGGCCGCTTCGTCGAGGGTCTCCGCGGCGCGGCCTGCGAGCAGATCGAGGGTCTTGGCCGCCTCGTACGGAAGCGGCCAGTCGGGCGGCAGCTCGCCGGAGGTGACGAGCCCCACACGTCGCTCGGCGGCCTGGCCGTCCAGCTCGGCGGCGATGGCTCGCAGCTCATCGGCATCGGTGAGCACCAGGTGAGCATTCGCCGGCAGGTGATCCGCAGTCGCACCGGCGGTCAGCAGAGCGGCCCACGTCTCGGCGGCCTCGGCCACGTCGCCCTGCTCAAGGCGCGCGAGGTCCGCCTCCAGCGCCTCGGACAGATGACGCGGCGCACGAGCGGCAAGGCCGGTCCAGCCGTCGGCCGGCAGGAACTCGCTGGCGGGCAGCAGGCTGATCTGCTCCAGTCGACGCCGGCTGCCCTGGGTCATCGGGTCGAAGGCGCGGATCGATTCCACCTCGTCGCCGAAGAGCTCGATCCGCAGCGGCTCGACGGCGCCGGGCGGCCAGACGTCGAGGATCCCGCCGCGGTTGGCGAACTCGCCGACGCCGCTCACCTCGACCGCCGCCTCGTACCCGCCACCGACCAGGGCGCTGAGGAGGGCCCGCGCCTCAAGGTGCTCCCCCACCGTTGCGATGCGCCGGCCGGCTCGCAGCTGGTCGGGTGACAGCGTGCGCTGCACCAGCGCGAGGATCGGCGCCACGACGACCAGGCCGTGGTGGCGCCCACCCAGCAGATCCAGCACTTCGAGCCGCTCGGCCGACTCGTCGTGCTCGGGCAGCGCCCGCTCGAGGGGGAGCGCGGCGCGCTCGGGGAGGACTCGCACGTGGCCTGCGGGGAGCCAGGCGGCCAGGTCATCGGCCAGCCGGTGCGCCTCTTCGTCGTTGCGCACCACCACCACCAGCGGCGAAGCGTCCGCCAGATCGGCCCGCCGGGCCGCAAGATGCGGAGCACGAGCCGCGGCTGGTACACGCAGCGGGTCGCGCGATGGTGCCGGGAGCCCGGCCAGCGCGGGGACCAGTGCGGCGTGGC
>JANMPX010000146.1:0-1632 GCA_031370085.1 Chloroflexota bacterium
CCGGCCCAGCCACGAAAAAAGTACACCCCCCTTGGGGGAAAAAGTACGCCAAGGGTCGGGGGAGAAACTCCCCCAAGGGGATGGGGGAAAAAGTACGCCAACCCCTTGGCGTAAAAATTCCCCCACACAACATACAGAAGAACAACATACACTAAGACAACATCATCAGGGCGTCATGCCTGCACCAGCGCCTGAGAGTACCCCTGCTCACCGTGATGATGATGACCTCTCTTCCGCCTTAGGACCCGCGATGGAATAACCGTTACAAAGCGGCCGGCATCGAACCGGGCGCGATGGTGTAGTTCCACTCGCCGTGGAAGGCGTGGGGTGTCAAGTGGAGCGCCGCCATCTCCTCGTCGGAGACCGGCACTTTGGTCGGGTAGCTGCCCAGATCCCGCTCGGCTTGGACGGTCAGGCCGGTGCGGGTGGTGGTCGCCCCGATCAGGTTGACGATGACCTCGTGGCTGACCAGCGGCCGGCCCCGCCAGTTCAGGCTGATGTGGGCGAACAGGCGATGCTCGATCTTGTTCCACTTGCTGGTGCCGGGCGGCAGGTGGCAGACCGTCACCAGCAGCCCGGAGGTGTCGGCGAAGCGCTGCAATTCGACCTTCCACAGGCGCGTGCGATAGCCGTTGCTGCCGCCCCCGTCGGCGCAGATCAGGAGGCGGTCGGCCTGTGGGTAGGCCGGCTTGCCGACGACCGTCCACCAGCGGCCGCTGGTGGCCACCGCGAAACTGGCGGTGTCGTGGTCCTGCCCGACGGTCACCCAGCCGGCGTGGCGCCCCACGTCGTAGACCCCGTCGGGGATCGCCTTGCCCACCTGCTCGGGGAAGTCATGCACGTTCACCCGCTCCGGTTCGCCGGTGGGCTGCCACTCGCGGCCACCGTTCTTGAAAGCGCCGACCAGTTCCTTCTTCTTGGTGTCGACCGAGAGGACCGGCAGCCCAGCCGCCAGGGAGGCCGTGCTCTGCTGGTTCAGGTAGCCGAACTGGGCGTCCCGGTCGGGATGGCGGCGGCCTTCGAGCACCTTGACGGGGGCTTGCAGGCTGTAGTCCGCCTCGTGCAACAGGCGGCACACCACCCACTCGCTGACCCGGTGGCCCTGCGCCTGCAAGGCCGCCGCCAGGTGACGGGTGCTCTTGCCGGTCCAGCGTAGGGGCGACATCGGGTCGCCGCGGGTCGCGGGGTCCACCAGGGCATCCAGGTCGGCCAGCAGGGCCGGGTCGCGTTCTTCGCTCCGCTTGCGCCCGGCTCCGCGCCGCCGCACCCGCCCCCCAGCGTTGGGAGCCGCCAGTTCCGCCAAGCCGCGGGAGATCGTCGGGCGCGAGACGCCGGCCGCGTGCGCGACCTGCGTGATGCCGCCTCGGCCCAATGCCTGGGCCTCGGCCGCCAGCAGCAACCGCCGCTGGCGCTCGTTCAGATGCGGCAGGATAACCGCGAACTTCGCGGCAAGCCGGCTCGGATCGTCCGTCGCGCCAGTCTGACACCTCGCGCCCGATTAGTCAACCTTATTTCCTCGCGGACCCTAACCTGGTGCAGGTCGAGCGGCTGCCTGTGACGCCGTGACAAGCTGAGGAGCACATGCCATGGCGCGATAGGGGCGAGCACTGGATATCAGCCTCTACCCGGACC
>JANMPX010000169.1:0-21429 GCA_031370085.1 Chloroflexota bacterium
CACGCCTGAAAGAGCGCGCCGAAGGCGACGGCGATCACCGCCGCCACGACGATATCGACCGTCCGCCACCGGTCGACCGGTTCAGGTGCTGTGAAGCTCATCCGTGTCTCCTCCTTCGGTTTCGATCACGATCAGGGTCCCGCCTGCCAGCGAAACCGATGCCGGGGTTGCCACGATCTGGTTGGAGAGGCCGCGCGATCGCCCGATTTCCAGCGACTCCCCGGCCAGTGGAAAGCGAAGCCCAATGGTGCGAACCCCGTGCGCGGGACCGCCAATCGGCAGCAGCGTGATCGTCTCGCCTGTCGCCCCTTCGAGGGCGAGCGAGTCGCCTCCATGCAGCGCGCGGACGGTCGTGCCATCGCGCACGATGCGCAGGTCGACGCCCGCGACGCGCCAGCGCGGGTCGGCCAGGAGCAGCAGGTTGGCCAGCTCGTGGTCGAGACGGCGACCGCCGAGGGCGCCGAGGAGCGTGATCCGGGTGGCGCCGGCGTCCACCGCCCGCTCGATCGCCAGCTCCGTGTCGGACGCGTCCTTGTCGACCGCGCGTCGGTCGATCTCCACGCCCGCCGTGGCAAGCCGGCTCACCACGTCTTCGGGCACCGAGTCGAGGTCGCCGACCAGCAGGTCCGGGCGAAGCGACCGTGCCGCAAGCCAGACGGCGCCGCGATCGACCGCGACCAGGAGCTCTGCTGACTCGATCAGCGTGGCGTCGCTCGGATCCAGATCGCCGGCGGCAACCACAATGGCCTTCATCGGTTTCCGACTCCCTTCGCTGGTATGACCCAGATCAGGTTCGAGGGTCTGCGGCCTCTCCGCACTCTCAGCGCTTGCGCGCTCCCCTGTCGCTCGCGGGGTATCGACCACGAGAGTAGCAGCAACCGATCCGCCCGGCTAGGGCCGGTCGAGCCGCACGTCGATTCGAGCGGTGCGCGGATCCAATTCGCGGATGGCGACCTGCCACAGCTCGCCCGTGGGTCCGACGAAGCGAATGATTGCGCCGATGTCGCCCGAATAGTGCCCTTCCACCAGATAGCCGGCGGCTGGAAGTGCCGCCGAATAGAAGTCGTAGGCGGTCGCGCCGACCTGGTCGGTCGTCCAGCGGGCGATGACCCCGAGGTCGTCTGCCGGCAGCGCGACCTCGGTGACGCCGGGCAGCACTGGGAAGTCGGCGGGCAGCGGCAGGCGGGTGGCCGCCGGCGAAACGATGGCCGTGGGGGCAGCGGTCGCCGATGACGTCGACCCTGGAGTCACCACCTCCCCGGCCCCGCACCCGGCCAGGACTCCGAGCAGAACGGGCAGCAGTCCCATGACGCGCAGCATGTGGCATCCCTCCCTGCGACCGTGGCCGCATCTCATGTTGGCGGGCGGCGGCACGTGCCGCCGCCCGCATCGGGCCGTCATTTGGTCAGGTTGGTGACCACGATCGGGATGTAGAACGAGCCAAGCCGTGCGTGGTCGAACCAGCGCAGGTCCTGCGCCAGGAGGTTGAAGGTCTCCGCGTAGCTGCCCGGGGGAGGGCCGCCGCGAATCCCGAAGGTGAATCGACCGACGCCGTCGGGACCGATGCTGGTGCTGTCCAGCAAGGTCGCCAGCCACGAATACGGCCAATCGGCGGCCTTGAAGGCCGAGGCATGGGTTGCGGGGTTCCAGGTGGCCAGCTCGACGCGTCCCGGGAGTCCGCTGTTCCGCCACGTACGCCCCCCGCTGTTCTTGAATTCCACCCAATGGGTGATCGTCTGTCCCTGACGCACGACCTCCGTACCGCCATTGCTCTCCCGCACATAGGCCGCCAGGAAGGGGACGCGCCCCGGCCAGGTGGTCCAGCGTCGGTCAAACAGCGGATCGCTGGAGACCCAGCGCCCGGTCGAAGCATTCCAGTTGCGCACCTCGAAATGCAGGTGCGCGCCGTAGCACTGGCCACTGCACCCCGATCGCGCAATGCGTTGACCGGCGGCGACCGACTGGCCGATCGAAACAAGGATCCCGCCGTCGGCTGCACTGGCCAGGTGGTAGTAGAGCGTCCTCCGCCCCTCGGCATGCTCGAGCAGGACAAAGTTGCCGTACGTGCCGAGCTGCTGCGTCCCGAATCCGCCCTCGGTGTCGACAACGGTGCCCGCCTTCGAGGCGGCGATGTCGCTGCGCAGCGCCATCGGGTAGTCAACGCCGGTGTGCTGGTCATAGACCCGGCCGAGGTGCGGCTCGCCGTCGTACCAGACCTGTCCGGTCCAGTCCAGCTGACGGTCAACGGTACTGTTGCGATCGACCCCGTAGCTCAGGGCCACCGCCGGGTCGTAGAACGGCAGGGTGTAGTCATCGGTCGCCAGGGCGGATCCGACCGCGGCGACCAGCAAACCGATCGCTCCGAGCAGAGCGGCGCTCAGGGCGCGGATGGTGGGCGTCATCACGAGCACTCCTCTCCACAGGACACGAAAGCCACGGCTCCGGGGTAACGGCCCACCGTCGACCCGTCGACAGCCAGCACCACGCTCCAGCCGTCCTGGCGCACGGTCAGGTACGACCCCGATGCGTCGAAGGCCGGGCCGCTGCCGGGGGCCAGCGGACGCGCCGCTGCACCGCGGCGGTCGAGCATGAGCACGCCCGCTCCCGGCCGAACGAACGCGATCGTCCCCTGTGCCGAGACCGCTACCTGGGTGGCTCCTGCGCCCAGGTCCGCCAACAGGTCGTCCCGGTCGCCACCGATCGCGCGCACCACGGTCCTGCCGTCGACGTGCGCCGAGACGGCGATCCTTCCGTCGGCCATCGGGAAGAGGCCATATACCAGCTCTTCCGCGGCACGCTGCGTCAAGGTTCCCGCCGCCGGGTCGAGCTCGACCAGCTGCGAGGTGATCGGCGCCTCGACCGAGCTGACCGAGAGGAGCAGCAGGGATCCATCCGCCTCCACCAGCGGCGATCCGAGAAATGGCCCATCGGCAAGGTACCGCGCCTCGCCGGAGATGGCCTGGACCTCCCACAGCCCGCCACGCCCATCGATCACCGCCAGCCAACTGCCGGTCGGGGCATACCCCGCCGCCAGGAGGCCATGCATCTCGACCCGCACCTGTGATCCATCGGCGTGGGCCAGGACAAGGCTCGTCCGATCCATGCCGTAGGGATCCGCAATGGCGATCGAGCTTCCGTCGGACGCCGCCGCCAGCACCTGCGCGCCGGGCGCTCGGCCGGGGAGGCGCACCTCGACGACCGCGGGACCACCGCTGATGGGGTGATGGATCAGCCCGACGGCAACGCCGGCCTCGTCGGCCGCCGTCGCCGACAGATGCGTCAGGGGCTCGCCGGGGCCAGCCGACGCTGCTCCAGCTGCGAGCAGGACGAGGAGCGAAATGAGCACGACGAGCGTGCGTGCGCCGCGAGCCGCTCTTGAGCGATCGACGCGCGCAGGTGCGCGAACCCGGGTAGACATGGGGAACCTCCGTTGCGTTTGGCGTTGCCCTGATTGGCGAGCGACGGTCGGTTCCGTTGGCGGTCGATCCTCCCAGCATCTGATCGGGACAGACACCCGATCGACGAGAGGCTAGACCGGGACGCTTACCGGGCGCTTATCGCCATAATCGGCCGCATGCCCTACGCAGCCGCGCCTGCCGCCCTTGCCCTGCTGCTCGGCGTGGCGCTGCTCGCCGCCGGGCTCGCCACCATCCGGGCCAGCGGCGCTCGGGCCAGCCTCGCGCGGCGGTTGGCCGGTGCTCGTCAGGTTGCTGTTGGAACGCTGCTCGACCCAACCGTTGTTGCCTCGCTGCCACCCCGGGCCGTGCGGCTCCTCGGCCGGATCCGGTGTCCCGATCCCCTGGTCACGCCGCAGGGAGATCGTCTGGTGGCCTTCCACCGCGACGTGGAGGTCTCGCTGGCCAACGGACGCTGGCGAAACATCGAGCGGCTGCGAGAGACTCGCTCCTTCGAGCTGTGGGACCACGATGGCTGGCTCACCGTCGACCCGGCACTGGCCGCCGAGCCGTTGGTGGTCCTTCCTCGTGTATGGGAGGGCGCGGTTGCGGAGCTCGATGCTGGATATCGACCGGCGCTCGAACGACTTGCCGCGGAAGGCGTCACGCCAACGCGCGCACGGGCCACGACGCGGATGCTGAGCGTCGTCGACCGATTGCTCGTCCTTGCCGAGGTCCGCTCCACCCCGCCCGGCGGCCCTTCGCTGTCCCCGCCGCACGGTGGCTACCTGATCAGCTCCCTCGACCTCGACGCGGCCATGCGCGTGCTCGGCGGACCGCACCGCGAGCGGCTGCTGGCCGGAGCCGCCGCCGTGGTCATCGGCCTCGCCGGGATCGTCATCGGCCTCGCGCTGGCAGTGGCCATCACCCTCGGACGCCCATAGAGCAGGCGCACCTGGACGCTGACCGGATCCCTTGAGCAGCGACTGGTACGGGCCCACGGCGGTACGAACGGGGTATCGAGCCGCGCCCTTACCAGTTCTACCATCCGATGCACGGCGCCTACCAGAACTTCCATCGCAATCTGGACGCGCCACCACATCGACCCGGTGCAGGAGCGGATCAATGGCTCGTCAGTCTCGCGACACGGAGCGCGGAGCGCTCGTCAGCGTGGCCCAGGCGGCTGCCCTGCTCGGGGTGCATCCGAATACGGTCCGATCGTGGACCGAGGCCGGCCGGCTTCCCGCGTACCGGATCAACGCACGAGGCGACCGGCGCTTCCGCAAGGGAGACGTCGAACGCCTGCTCCACGAAAGCTCGCAGGAGGAGACGCCACAGGTCCTGTTCGAGGGTCCTCGCGAGGCGGAGCTCGCCGTCCTGATCAAACTCGCCGAGGGCAACGGCCCATCGGCCAGCGCCGCCGCCATCTGCCGTGCCGCCATCGAGGCACTGCGGTCGCACCTGGCAGTCGAGCGTGTCGCCATCTACCTGGCGCACGACGACGGGGACGCGACCCTGCGGCTGGAGGTGCACGCCGGCTATCAGCTCGCCCCGCCGGCGCAGCTCGACCGAATCGGCGATGCGCGCGAGATCAGCGACTCCCGACCGGCCCCGGACAGGTCCGCGACTGCCCAGCGCGTACAGGTCCCCCTCCGCGCCGGCGGCGAGCTGGTCGGTGCCATCGTGCTCGAGGATGAGCCACATGGTCCTCTGGCCAGGATCCGCCTGCCATTCCTGCAGGCGGTGGCCAATGCCGTGGCGGCCGACGTGCAGGGCGCCAGGATCCTCGCCCGAGCCCGCCGCGAGGTAACGCGCGGTCGCGCGCTACGCCATGTCACCCAGGAGCTGACCAGTCAGCTCGATCTCACCGCCGTGCTCAACGACATCGTCGACCGCACCCGCACCCTGTTCGACGCCGAGAAGGCAGGGCTCTGGTTGCTGGGCGAAGGCGAGCACCCCTTCATCCCGGCCGCGTCGCGTGGCATCGGCGAGGAGTTCCAGGCCGCCATTCGACAGCTGCGGCTCGACAGCCCCGCGCTCGGCACCCAGGCAATGCGCGAGCGACGCACCTTCGTCATCCGCGACGCAGATACCCGGCCTGGCGTGGGCCAGATGCAGGCGAGCTATCGCCGTGAAGGGATCAAGACCGCCTGCCTCGTGCCGCTGGTCAGCCAGGATCGGGCGGTCGGAGTGATCGGGCTCTACCACGTCCGCCTGCGGGATTGGCCGGAGGACGAGCTGGCCCTGGCGCAGGCATTCGCCAACCAGGCGGCCGTCGCCATCAGCAACGCGCGCCTGTACCGATCGGTGGCAGACCAGGCAGCCCGCATGCGCTCGATCCAGGACCTCTCCGCCCGCCTCAACCGGCTGACCGATGTGCAGGCCATCGCCGAGGCGATCGTGGCCGAGGCGAGCACGCTGGCCGCGTACCACGATATCCGCGTCTACGCAGTGAACTGGGAGACCCGATTCTGCGAACCGGTCGCGTTCACCGATCGGCTGCTCGGCGAGGGCGACTTCCGCGAACGGCTGCGGGTCGAGGTGGGCGAGGGCTCGTTCACCGGATGGGTCGCCGAGAGCGGCGAGCCGATGCTGATCAATGATGCCCTGAACGATCCACGCGGCCACACCATCGACGGGACCGAAGAGATCGAAGAGTCGATGCTGGTGGTGCCGATGGTCTTTGAAGGACGAGCGGTCGGTGTCATCGCCTTGTCGAAGCTGGGCAAGGACCAGTTCAGCACCGATGACCTTCAGACGATGCTCATCTTCGCCGGCTACGCGGCCCAGGCCATCGCCAACGCCAGCGCCTACGCACGCCTGGAAACCCAGTCGGCCGAGCTCGCCCGCCAGCTGCAGTCCCAGCGACGCCTGCTCGAGATCAACGAGCGGCTGCTCTCGACCCTCGACCAGAAGGACGTGCTCGAGACGATCGCGGATGGTCTCCGCGCGGTGGTTCGCTACGACAACCTGTCGATCTACCGGACCGACCAGGTCAACCGGGTCATGACCCCGGTGCTGACGCGCGAGCGACACGCCGCCGAGGTGATGCGCTACATCGTCCCGTTCGGACGCGGCCTGATGGGCTGGGCTGTCGAGAACGCGGCGCCGATGATGGCCAACGACGCCCTCAACGATCCGCACGCCATGCAGATCCCCGGCACGCCGGCGGACCCGGAGGCGCTCATCGTGGTGCCGCTGATCGCTGATGGCGAGGTGATCGGCTGCATGAACATCTCGCGGGTGGGCGGCGAGGCGGTCTACTTCAGTGAAAGCGACTTCGAGCTGGTCAAGCTCTTCGCCGGCCAGGCATCGATCGCACTGCGCAACGCCGACACGCACCACGAGGTCACCGAACGAGCCGATACCGATGCCCTCACCGGGCTCGGCAACCACGGCGCGTTCCAGCGCGATCTCGGTGAGATCGTTGACGGGCTCGGCACCCTTCGCCGCGGCCGTGGCCAGGGATCCCGCGACGGCACGAAGACGGAGTCAGTCTCGCTCCTGATGATGGACCTCGACTCGTTCAAGAACTACAACGACCGGCTTGGGCACCCCGCCGGCGACGCCCTGCTGCACGCGGTGGGGACGGCCATCTACGGCGCTGCGCGGTCGGAGGACCAGGTCTTCCGGTACGGAGGTGACGAGTTCGCCCTGGTGCTGCCGGGTGTCGACGCGGCCGGCGCCGCGGTCGTCGGCGAGCGGGTGCGCCAGGCGGTCGCCCGGCTCACCGCCAACGATCGTCGCCCGGTGACGATCAGCGTCGGCCTGGCCACGTTGCCGGGAGACGCCACCAACAAGAACGGGCTGATCGGCGGCGCAGACACCGCGCTCTACTACGGCAAGCAGTCCGGCGGCGATCGTGTCGTCGCCGCCTCGGAGGTGCCGCGCGAGATGCGCGACCTGCGCGGCACGCTCGACCAGCTCGCTCGCGCTGCCCTGCAGCGGCCCGACGAGGGGTCGGTGGGAACCCTGGTCGAGGAGGCTGCGCGCCTCTCCGGAACGCACACCGACGACGATGAGGAGAACGTCCGCGACGCGCTGCTGGCCTTCGCCAGGGCACTCGACGACGCCAAGACCTCGACCCGCGGACATGGCGAGCGGGTCGGCAACCTTGCCACCCGGATCGCCGCGGAGCTCGGCTGCGTGGAGGACGAGCAGCGCACGATCGAGCTGGCGGCTCGGCTGCATGAGCTCGAGATCCTCGACGCCGCCGAGCTGCGCCCGATCCGCTCGCTGCGCGCCGCAAGCGAGCTGGTTCACTGGCACCGGCTCGAGGACGACACGTCCGAGACCCCCCTCGGCGCGCAGGTCCTGGCAGTCGCCAACGCCTATGACGAGCTGACGACCGGGACGCGACGCGGCCGCGCGCCGATCCTGGCAGAGCTGCGCATTGGCGTGCCCGCGCGATTCCGGGCAGAGGTGGTCGAAGCCCTGGCCACGGTGGTCTCGGCGCGCCCGCACCGAGGGCAGCGGCGACGAAGCGACGACGCTCCCATGCGGGTCCGCGGAGCCGCCTGACGAACCGCTGTTCCGGAGGTCCGATGCTATCATCGGACCTCCGATGCCCAGCCCATGCAGCGCCGCAGCGCGCCCCAGACGCGCCACAGCCGCTGCACTCGCGCTGCTCGTCGCTGCGCTTGTCGGCGCGCTTGTCGGCGCCTGCAATTCGGCCACGCCCTCCCCAAGCGCCGCAGCCTCTCCCACACCAAGCCCGACCCCCACGCCGCTCCCCACCCCACTGTTCAGCAACAGCCCCGATGCCGAGCTCATGGCCCTGATCCCCCGGGTGGTGGCCGGGCAGACAGTCGTCATCCCGGCCATCACCGAGTTCGGCCTGACACCCGGCGACATCGGTGAGGCGTACGGGGAGCTGGGCCTGCGTTTCCGCGCGTTGCAGGTGGCGTTCGTCGAACGGCCGCGTCTGTCGCTGTATGCCGTCCACATGGGGCCACCCGACGCCAGCATGCAGGAGCTCGAACCGCACCTGGCGACAGCGGGCGAGTACGTCGGCATCGCCGGGCTGCACCGCGAGCCGTGGACGATGCAGACCGTCGGCGGCCGCCTCGTCTGGACGCGGCCGGGAGACAGCGCGACCCTGCCGGGGACAGTGCTCTACACGTGGACCACCGGCGGGTACCTGTTCCTGATGATCGGCGTCAACGAGGCGCAGAACCTGGCCATGCTGGCGGCACTGCCGGCCGAGCCGGCGCCGACGCCGACCCCGGCGCCGAGCCTGTCTGCGGGCGCCACCGCGAGCCCCCCGACCAGCCCGACCCCGACCTGAGGGCGGGGAGCGGCATCGGTCTATCATCGGCTTCGTGCCGACCCTGCCGGGACCCATTGTCACCGCCGCCTGGCTTGGCCAGCACGCGACGCATCGCCCGCTGCGCATCGTGGACCTGCGCTGGTCCCTGACGCCGCCGAGCGGCCGCGAGCGCTATCACTCGGGTCATCTGCCCGGTGCCATCTTCCTCGACCTGGACGCCGATCTCAGCGCGCCGCGCGGCATGGGGCCCGGCAGGCACCCGATCCCGTCGGGCAGGCTGCTGGCCGCCGTGCTGTCGGCCCGTGGGATCGGTGACGACCACCTGGTGGTGGCCTACGACGACGCAGGTGGGAGCATTGCCGCGCGGCTGTGGTGGCTCTTTCGCCATTTCGGACATGACGGCTCAGCCGCGATCCTGGACGGGGGTCTGCAGGCCTGGGTCGCGGCAGGTGGCCCACTGACACTCGACCTCCCAGCCTTCGCCCCGGCCACCTGGACGGCGCACCCGGCGCGGACCGATGACGTGGTCGACGCCGACTTCGTCGAGGGGACCCGACACGCTGCACATGCCGTCCTGCTTGACGTTCGTGCCGGCGAGCGCTATCGGGGCGAGCTGGAGCCGATCGATCCGCGCGCCGGCCACATCCCGGGTGCGCGCTCCGCTCCGTGGTCCGGCGACCTCGACGACGGCGGCTTGCTGCTGCCGGTTGAGCAGCTGCGACAACGCTACCAGCGACTGGGAGCCGTAACCGGCCAGCCGGTGGTTGCCTACTGCGGGTCTGGCGTGACAGCCACTCATTCGATCCTTGCCATGCAGCTGGCGGAGATCCCGGCCCGCCTCTACGAGGGGAGCTGGAGCGACTGGTCGTCCGACCCGGGCCTGCCGGCCGCAACCGGACCGGACCCCCGTGGCGAGACCCCATGACCGATGAGTGGAGCGCCTGGGGAGAGGGCGCTGCGGAGGACCGTATCTCGCGAAAGCGCGATCGGCTGGCGAGGATGCTGGCCGTTGCATCGATCCTCTACACCCGCGGCAGCGGCGATGCGGGGGTCCCTGTCACCGAGATCGCGGAGCTGACCGGCATGACCAGCCGGACCGTCTACCGCGATCTGCGAGCGCTGGAGGACGAGCTCGGGATGCCGATCTTCCAGGCCGGGCGCGGCCGTTTCGGGATCGAGAAGAAGTACTTCCTGCCGCCACTGCGCCTTTCGCTGCCCGAGGCGGTGGTCCTCTTCCTGGCCTCGCGGCTGATCGCCCGCTGGTCCGACGAGTACGACCAGGCGGTGGTGAGCGCCTTCACCAAGCTGGCCGACCTGCTCCCGCAGCCGATCGCTCGCCACGTGGCGGCGACGATGCTCACCGTTGGGCGTGCCGATCGCAACGATCCCTTCCTGCGCAACTTCGCACACGTGGCGCAGGCGTGGGCCGACGGACGGGTGGTCGAGTTCGAGTACGAATCGGGCGGCGGTCCGTCGCGACGTGCGCGGGTGCGCCCGTACTTCCTGGAGCCCGATGCCGCTGGCCGCAGCGTCTACCTGATCGGCTTCGATGAGACGGTCGGGGCGATGCGCACCTACAAGGTCGAACGCATCAGCAGCTCGACCCTCACCGCGGACCACTACCAGATCCCCGATGACTTCGACCCGGACCGCTGGCTGGCACACTCCTGGGGCATCTGGTCGAGCGACACGACAGCCACCGCGGAGGTTCGACTGCGGTTCGACGCCTCGGTCGCGCATCGCGTTCGAGAGGCGATCTGGCATCGCTCGCAGCGCCTCGTCGAGCTGCCCGATGGCCGGCTGGAGATGACGGTGACGGTGGCCGGGATCGTCGAGATTCGCCCCTGGATCCTCTCGTGGGGAGACGCGGTCGAGGTGCTCGGGCCTGACGCGCTGCGCGAATCGGTCTCCGGCGCCGTGCGTGCCGCGGCCGCTCGTTACGACGCGTGATCGAGTCCGGGACCGAGTCAGAGCTGAAGCTGCGCGCCGACAGCGATGCCCCGCTGGCCGAGCTGGCGGTCATCGAGCGGCTCGGGCCGGCACGGCTGGGCAAGGGGCGCACCGTCGAAGAGCTCGATCGCTACCTGGACACCGGCGGCCTCCGGCTGGCTGCGCTCGGCTGGGCCTGCCGCCTGCGCCACCGCGAGGGAGCCGTGTCTCTGTCGCTCAAAGGGCCGGCGGAGCATGAGGCGGGCGCCCCGCTCCATCTCCGTCCGGAGCTGAACGGTCCCGCCACGCAGGAGGTCGATCCGGCGGCCTGGCCGCCGTCCACCGCCCGAGACCGGCTGGTGGCCATGACCGCCGGCGAACCGCTCGTAGAGCGGTTCCGTCTCGCCCAAGCGCGCACCGAGCGGGAGGTTCGCTGGGGGCCGAAACGGATCGGGACCCTGTCGATCGATCGGGTCCTCGTGCTCCACCAGGGGGTGGAGCTGGGAACGCTGTCGCTGGTCGAGCTTGAGCTCGAGCCGATCGCCGCTGCCGCCGGACTGGATCCCGAACCCCTGTCACTGGCGCTCCAGCGGATCTCCGGGCTGCGGCTGGATCCGCTGAGCAAGCTGGAGCACGCGCTCGACATGATCGAGGCGACCTCGCGGTGAGGACCCGAATCCTCCGACTGGCCACCCTCGCCGGAGCGCTGGCCGTGTCCACCTATGCCGGCTGGGACAGCGCGTTGTGGGACGCGCGGCTGCAGCTCGGCCTGCACATCGCGGCGGCGCTCGTGATCGGCACCCTGGCATGGCGCGCCTGGCGGGGCGCAGAACTGCCCCGCACGCGGATCGACAGCGCGATCCTGGCGCTCCTGGTGGCCTACGGCATCGCAACGCTCTCCGCCTGGAACATCGGCCTGTCGGCTCCGGCGCTGGCCGGAATCGTGGCCACGGCCCTGATACTGCCGGTCGCGCTGCTGGCCATCCGCCACCAACCTGGCCTGACGGCGCTCATCGCGGTGGTGCCGGTGATCGGCCTGTCCGCCGGCGCGCTCGCCGTGCTGGCCTGGCGCCGCATCGAATGGCTCGTGGTCGGCGGACCGGGCTGGCCACCTGTCCGCCTGCCGCACGAGGGGACCCCCTTCGGTTCGGTCGCGGTCCCGCCCTTTGTCATCCTTGCGGCGTTGCCGATCGCGCTCCTGGTGACACAGCCGCGCCTGCGCCGCTGGTTGATCGTGGCCCTCTTGGCGGTCGGTGCGCCGCTCACCCTGTTGTCCGGATCCCGCTCTGCCTGGATCGCGATCGGGGTGGCCGGGCTGGTCATGGCGGCCTCATCGCTCGGCGATCTCCGCGGCCTCCTGCGCGTCACCCGCGCGCGAATCGGGCTCGGCCTGCTCGTCGTCGGCGTAGGCGCGCTCGGGCTCGCGTTCGTGGCACCGCGGCTCACCGCGACGAGCTCGCTCCTCTACCGCGGGCGGCTGTGGCAGGACACCCTCGACGTGTGGCGCAGCGATCCGCTGCTCGGCATCGGGCCGGGCGCCATGCCGTACGCCCGCCAGGCGATCGAGCCGCTGCTGCAGCCGCACTCGCACGACGTCCCGCTGGGCATCCTCGGCGATGCCGGGCTGCTGGGCCTGGCCGCCGCGCTGCTGCTCTTCACCCGGTTCGTATGGGTCGCGCGACCCAGGGGCGGGCAGGCGCTAACCGGGCGCGCCGCCTTCGCGGTCCTGATGGGCGTGGCAATTGGCTTCCTGACCGAAGATCTGACCTTCCTGCCGAACTTCAACCTGCTGCTGCTGCTCCTGGTGGCCGTCGCGCTGCGCGATGCGGGCGCTGTCGTCTGGCGCCCCCTGCGTCTACGCCGGCCGGCCTGGCCAGTAACCGGGATGGCATCAGCGGCGGCGATTGGCCTGCTGGTCGTCACACTGCTGGGCGACGCATCCGGGGTCTGGTACCGCGCCGGCACCGACGCTGCCGTGGCCGGCGACTGGGCCACCGCCCAGAATCGGTACGCCACTGCCGTGGCGCTGGACCCAGGCCAACCTGCCGGACCGAAGTCGCTGTCGGTGGCGGCCGATGAGCAGGGAGCGGCCCTCCTCGCCCGCCGGTATGCCGTGCGCGCTGTTGCCCTCAACCGCGGCGATTGGTCGTCGTGGATCAACCTGTCATGGCTCTGCCTTGCGGCCGATGACCCGACCTGCGCCCTTGACGCGGCGCATCAGTCGATCACGAGATCCGACAGCGCCGCGCTGGCACTGGTCAACGCCGCGCTGGTCTACGAGGCGCTCGGTCGCAGGGCAGACGCAGACGCTGCGTATGCGGCTGCCCTGCTCGCGAACTGGCAGACGGTGCTGACGGTGCCCTGGCCGCGGGCCGTCCCACTCGTGCGACCACAGGACGCCGCCGAGGGTCCGTTCACAATGCAGCTGGCGCTGTTGCTGTCACGCCGGCAACACGGGGAGCAGCTGAAACCAGAGACCTACACACTGGCCAGCATCCAGGCGCTGGCCTTCGCCATGGTCGGCGACAAGGCGTCGGCACGGTCCGCCCTGGCTGTCGCCACCAGCGCGAACGCAGAGGATCCGGTCAATTGGGATATCTCCGCGCTCCTGCTGCGCCACTGGGGCGAGGATGACAACCTGGCGCTGCGCATGGTGCAGCTGACACATGGCTCCGCACTCGCCGATCTGCCGCCGGCCCCGGCCGTGGTGACTTATGACATCGCCTCGTTCCGAGCCTACCCGGGCGACGCGCTCGTACGGGGCGCGGAACGTCTGCTCACAGACCGCGCCTGGCCATGGGTGCTGGACCCGCTGCTCGCCCCCTAGCCCTCGAGTGGGAGGCGCAGGATCAGCGCGAGCGTGGGACGCGCCCGCGGTTCGGCGGGCGTGAGCGGCGCGCGCAGCCAGGCCTCACCGGCGGGCCCGGAGCGATATCGAGCGTCGAGACGTCGCGCCGAAATGCCTTCGATCCCCATCGTCGCGAGCGCCTCGGCCACCAGCGTCCCGTCGCCGACATACCCTCGACCAACCGTCACCCGGTCACCGGGCGCCAGGATGGCCTCCAGCCAGGCCCTGCGCACGCGATATGAGCGTCGCCCAACCGGCTGGCCGCCGGTCCACAGCAGGTCACTGACGACATAGGCCGGGTGCCCGGCGCCTCGATCTCCGCCAAGGCGGTACCGAAGCAGGTCGAGATCGGGGCGGCCCTGGCCATCGAGCACCAGCAGGGTGCCGTCAAGGACGACCCCGTCCTCGACGAGCTGGGCGGTCAGTTCGCGGAGCTCGGGGAAGGCGGCCAACGCGTCCGCCAGGCCGGAGACCTGCAGCCGCAGCCCGCCACGCTCTGCGAACGCGACGGCGCGAGCGCCCGGCCACCACGGTTCGAAGAGGTAGGCGGGGTCGTCGAACGGGTGGTCGACAGCACCAGCCTCCATCGGGACGATGCGGGACGGCAGGCGGCGAGTGGGGTTATCCCCGCTGGCGCGGACCGGCAGGCGCAGCTGGTCGGCGGGCACTCCGTGGCTAGGCGGTCTTGCGGCTGCGCGGCTGGGCAGTGGCCGTCGCCTCGGCCACCTCCGCGACGTCCGCCGTGCCTTCGGTTCGGGCCTGGCGGGCAGCGGCCACGCTCGCCTCCAGGGCCGCCATCAGGTCGCCGATCCTGGTCGGCTCGACGCGCTGTGCGGCCACGGGCGCCTCGCCACCGACCTTGGCCTCGATCATGGCCATCAGTGCGGCGCGATAGTCATCCCGGAACTCGTCCGCGACGAACTCGCCCGTCATCGACGCGATGAGCTGTTCCGCCATGGCCCGCTCGGCCGGCTTCACCTCGATCGGGTCGTCGGGGATGTTCAGCTCGTCGAGTGAGCGCACCTCATCGGGCCAGTGCAGGGTGGTGAGCAGCATCGTCTTGCTGTACAGATTGAGCGCCGCGAGCTGTTCGCGATCCTTGAGCACGATCTTGCAGATGGCGCTCTTGCCCGTCTCGGCGAGCACCTGGCGCAGCAGCTCAAAGGCCTTGCGGCCGATCGGATCCGGCTCCAGGTAGTAGGCCTGCTTGACGAACTCGACGCCGGCCGCTCGCTGGCGCGTGTCGACGAACATCTCGATCTCGATGGCGCGCACCGTCTTGAGCGGGACCGCGTCCATCTCCTCATCGCTCAGCACGACATAGCGGCCCTTGCTCCACTCGTAGCCGCGCACTGTATCCGAGCGCGGCACGACCTCGTCGTGGAAGGGGCAGTAGACCTTCATCTGGATCCGGTTGAGGCAGCTGGCGTGGAGCATGTTGAAGCCGATCGAGCTGCTCTCGGTCGCCAGGTAGAGTTTGACCGGGATCGTTACCAGCCCGAACTGGATCGCCCCGCGCCACATCGATCGTGCCATAAGAGGCGCCATGCTACACCCGGTCGCCAAGCCCCCCGTGCTCGACGAATGGGGGGCTGATGATCAGGACCATCCCGCCATTGTTCGCGGCGCGACCGACGAACAGACTCCCGACGTGATCGGCTCAGACGACCCGGGCGGCCTGCGGCCCGGTTACCGCGACCAGCGCGGCCACCTCATCGCGTCCGTCACGACGCAGCCGATAACGGTGCTCCAGGGTGACCCCGTGGGAGAGCATGGCGCTCACCGGGCAGTAGCGGGTCGCCGAGAGCTCGATCGACCGACGCAGCGCCTCCGGCTCCACGTCGCCGGCGATGCGATGCTCGATCACGATGCGGGTGTAGACCCGCGGGTGCTCATCGGCCTTCTCACCGGTCACCGCAATCTCATAGCTCGTCGCCCGCTGCCGCTTCTTGCGCAGGATGCTGACCACGTCCATCGACGTGCAGCCAGCCAGCACCGCGAGCAGCGCCTCGGTCGGGCTGGGTGCGCTCTGCTGCGTGCCCGCGTCCGCGGCGTCAAAGGCGAGCGGGAAGCCCGATCCGGTGACCACATCCACCCGCAGGCCACCCTGCGGATCCACCACCGTGGCCACGATCGACGAGCTGCTGACCATGTCGGCAGCGTAGCAGCCAGAGGTGACCGATGCGCCTGATCCGACCCGCCTATCCCCGCCGCGTCACCGGTCCGCTGGTGATGGCATTGCTGGTGCTGATCGTCGGGTGCGCCGCGCTGGTCCTGATGGCCCTTCTGCCGGCGGGCCGCGTTGCCCCGGTCGCTCTGCTTGCCCTCTCCGCCGCGCTCGGGCTGGGGATCGGCTCGGCGATGGCGGTTCGCGCCGTCTCCGCCGGACGGCGGTTGACGCGACGGCGAAACGACGACATCGCCCGCATGCTCGCCCCCGCCTTCGACGATGCCTACGTCCTGATCCTCTCCCCGCGCCTCCCCGACGTACCCGACGACCTGGCCGGGCTTCTCGTCGGACCGGCCGGTGTACGCGTCCTGCTGGCTCGTCGCTGGCGGGGCCGCTACAAGGTGCGCGGTCGCGGGTGGGAGTTCGATACCCGGTCGCACGCCGGCTGGATCCCGTGCCTCACCAACCCCTCGTTCGACGCCGACAAGGTCACCGATGCCGTCGCGCGCTGGGCGCGCGAGGCCGCCGACGGCGCAGCGCTGCCGATCTCCGGAGCGGTCGCCTTTCCGCGGCCGTACAGCAAGGTGGCGCTCGAGGAGCCGGAGGTGGACGTCGTCACCGTCGACAACGCGCCCTGGTGGGCGCAACGTATTGGGCGCATGCAGCGCATGGACCCGCAGCGCGTTGCTCGTTTCGTCGAGGCGGTCCTCGATGCCGCGGAGCGGACGAGCGACAGCCGGCTTGGCGCCGCCTCGCCTCGGATCGCGTAGCCGGCCCTACACCTCTTCGGGCTTCGGCAACCAGCTCTCGGCGGTCTGCTGGTCAAGGACATCGGCCAGCAGCTGATCGGGTCGCTCATCGTCGCTGACCAGCAACACCTGAGCCCTGGCGCGCTGAACGGCGACCGCGGCCACGTGGCGCTCCATCTCCGGATGCGCGCCGGAGGTGATCGTCACATCGGTCATGGCCAGGAAGCGATCCGCGGCGTTGAGCAGTCCGTCGACCGGCCGGGTGCCCTGCGGCACGTGGACCAGGCCGGTCACCCGAAACGGCGGCAGGCCAAGCTGCGCCCGCACGGCACGCTTGGGGATCCGCATCTCGGGTCGCAGCGCACCATCGGCATCGGGCGCCACCACGAAGAGGACCTGGTCGACGGTCACCAGGACCTGGCTGGCGCCGAGCGTAGCGGTCGGGTCGGCGTACTCGCTGACCGTGGCCTCCTCGATCACCATGTGGGTCGACGAGAGCTGGTTCACGATATCGGCCACCCGCGTGAAGCGCGTTCCCGTCACTCCGGAGACCCGAAAGGCCGGCAGGTAGACATCGATCCGGACGCTGGTCACCGAAGGTCCCTGGAAGGCGTCGGTTCCAAATCCACTCATGGGCGGATTCTGCGCGCCCCATGAGCTTCTCCGCTCGGTCGTCTTCGCACACGCAGCAGTTGTGCACCAGCACCGGAACAGGGACAGGCGCGCTATGGCACAACGCCAGCTTGTGTGCCAGCGCGTCCAGGGGGCGTTCGGCGCCAATGCACAAGCAGGGCCTGTGTTTGGCCGGGACGGCAACCGGAGCTACTCCCCCTCCAACGCCCCCGTGGCCGCAATCCGCGCCGTCTCCCCACCCTCCCCGCGGGCCAGCAGGATTCGACCCGAAGCCTGCGCCTCGAAGAGCTTCCCCACGGTCGCCAGCTCGTCGATCTGGACAGGCGTTTTGTCGTCGCGGATGCGCACGATGCGCGGGAAGCGCATGGCGAATCCGCTCTTGTGGCGCGCACTGCGCATGATCCGATCGAATGCGATCTCGACCACCACCTCGGGCACCACGCTCCGGTAGCGACCGGAGTCGCGCAGGGTGATCTCCTTGAAGCGCTCGGTCATGACCGCGATCTGCGCGTCGGTCAGGCCGGTGTACGCCTTGCCGATGGTCAGCAGGCCGCCATCTCCCGGCGCGCGCACGGCAAAGGTGTAGTCCGACAGCATCGCTCGGCGCTTGCCGTGGCCCCACTCGACGCCGACGACCACGCAGTCGAGGGTGGCCAGCGCCTTCTTCAGCTTCAGCCAGCCGAGTCCGCGCCGACCGGGCTGATAGACGGATGCCGGGTCCTTGACCATCAGCCCCTCGTTGCGGCGCAGGCGCGCGTCGTTGAAATGAGCCTCCACCTCGTCGGCCGACGAGGCGCGTGACAGCAGCGAGGTGAGAAAGCGTCCTCCGCTACGCTCGGCCAGGTTCAGCGAATCGAGCGCCGCCCGACGGTCGCGCAGCGGCGTCTCGAGCAGGTCCAGTCCATCGAGGTGCAGCAGGTCGAAGGCGACCAGCACCACGGGCACCTGTCCGATCAGCTCGGCACTCGGCCGCACTCGACCGAGGCGCGTCTGCAGGCTGGCGAAGTCGAGCGCCGATCCGGCCCGGTACGGCACCAGCTCCCCGTCGATCACGAGCCGATGGCCCAGGGCCGCGGCCGCCTCCGCGACCTCCGGGAACGCAGCGGTCACGTCATGGAGGTCGCGCGAGAAGAGGCGCGGACCTGACTCCGGGGCCAGGTGCAGCTGGGCGCGGATGCCGTCGTACTTGTCCTCGATCCACGCCTCCGCGCCGACCCGCCGCATCACCTCGTCCGCGTCCGCGACCGGGGTGGCGAGCATGCAGAGGATCGGCGTGCCGATCTGCAGCGCGGCCTCGGTCAGCCGATCGCCGCGCGCCAGCACCGCAGCAGCGCCGGGCTCGCCGAGCAGCATGCTGGCCCGCCGCACCGCCTCGACGGGCCGGTCGAAGGCGGCTGCGATCGCCTCCTCGAGCAGCCCCTCGCGCAGTCCGATCCGCAGCTCCCGCGCCGCGATGCGGCCAACGAAGCGAGCCTCATCCGCTGTAGCGGCCTCGAAGATCCGGACCATCTCCGCTACGCGGATCTCGCTCGATCCGGCGCCGCTCATGGTGCGCAACCCCGCGTCCAGGGCCGCCAACGTGAGGCGTGCTCCGACCGGCTGCCGGGCGGCGAGCAGGTCGGCTGCGGCATCACCGAGGTCGGAGTGACGCAGGTAGGCGCCACGCACAGCTGCTTCGTCGGCGCCGCTGGCCACTGTCAGTGCCTGGCTCAGCTGCACCCAGCCGAGCCCGAGCCTGTCACTGGCCCTGGGGAGCGGTCGGCCGGCGAAGAAGGTCGCCGCGATCGGCAGGTCCTCGGCGGACAGCTCCCGCAGGTAGGCTGCCAGGAGGTCGCGCTTGCGGAGCTTGGAGGTTGTGGCAGCGACCGCCGCGGCGACTTCGGCGAAGGCGCTGAACGCGGAGGTGGACATCGCAGGAGTCTATCGCCGGGACCGCGCCTTGACGCCGGAGCGCGGTCCGGTACCCTTGGCGTCAGATGCTCAGCTGGCAACGAAAATCAGACGATCCGCAGATCACGGCGCGGATCCCCCCCGGTCAGGTGCTGACCGAGAAGTTCCCGGTCCTCCATTTCGGCCGTGTCCCCGACTACCCCGACCTGGCCGGCTGGGACTTCCGTGTCTTCGGCGAGGTCGACACCCCCCTCACCCTGAACTGGGGCGAGTTTCGCCGGCTACCGACCGTCCAGACGACGCTCGATATCCACTGCGTGACGCGCTGGTCGAAGCTCGATACGACCTGGGAGGGGGTGCCGTTCAGCCACATCGCGGAGGTCGCCCAGCCGCGTCCGACGGCGCGCTTCGTCTCCTTTCGCGCTGAAGGCGGGTTCACCTCGAACGTGCCGCTCGAGGCGGCGCTTGACCCGGGCTGCCTGCTGGCCTGGAACTACGACGGCAAGCCGCTGGAGGCAGACCACGGCTATCCCCTGCGCGCCATCGTGCCGGGACGCTACTTCTGGAAGAGCGCCAAGTGGCTGCGCGGCATCGAGTTCAGCGCGGAGGACAAGCTCGGCTTCTGGGAGCGCAACGGGTACTCCAACTCGGCCGATCCGTGGCGCGAAGAGCGCTACTCGGACTTCTGATGCATCCCTTCCTGCGCAACGTGGTGATCGGCGTCGTCGGGCTGTTGATCGCGGCCGGCCTGTCGGCGCTGGCCCTGCTCGGCGACGATTCCCAGATGTCTGTGGCGGCCATGCTGGCCAGCTCCCTTATCGGCGTCGCGGTCGGCGTCTTCCTGTTCATCCAGGGCTGGATCTGGTCCCAGCGCGCCTACCAGCGGAGATCTGCGGCGATGTCCGTGGCGATCGCGGTCGGCGGCGGGTTCATGCTGCTGCTGGCGGCTTTGGCCCTCGCCGGCGCGGTGATCCTCGTCGTCGTCTTCTACCTGTAGTTCCGCTCGGGGCCAGCCTCCTCGCAGCGTGCGCCGCCCACGTTGGTACGATGTCGTGCACCAGCGCCCCCATCGTCTAGAGGCCTAGGACGCCACCCTTTCAAGGTGGAGATCACCGGTTCGAATCCGGTTGGGGGCACCACTCCGCTCAGACGTGGTTGATCTCGACCCGGTCGCCACATTCGGGGCAGTAGGCCAGCAGCAGCTTCGGATCCTCCGGCACCGGGCGCCAGGAGTAGACATCCGCCTCGGTGAGGCGCTCGGAGCAGTGCGGGCAGTCGGCTCCCAGCTCCAGCCACTGGTCGCGCGGCACGTTCTGGCGTCCCATCAGGCGCTCGCCTCGGTGCCGCCGGGCTTGCCCTCCGGTGCGGGCTCGGAGCCCAGCGGCGGAGGCGGGGCCCAGCCCGGCTTGCCGGCCGGGGCGGTCGGAGAGGGGCCCGCGGCAGCGGCGTCTGGGCGCTCGGCGGCGATGATCGCCGCGCGTGCCGTCTCGGCGCTCTTCGATGGAGCTCGCAGTTCGTATGCGCGGGCCTTGTAGCCGGGCCACAGCCCGACGTCGCCGTCGCGGATCATGACCTGCGTCGTGCGGTAGGCGCCGGTCACGTCTCGCGTCGATCGGTCGAGCACCTCGTAGTCGTACCCGGTCACCTTGCGGAGCGCGGCCGGGAGCGTCTCGACCAGCGTCTCGGGGCGCCCATCCTCGGCGAGCGCGATCTCCAGAGCGGCCACCACCTGTTCGTCGAGCAGCTGACGAGGCAATGGGCGGCTGATGAACGCCATCCTCGGGTCACGGCTGGGGCCCGCAAAGGTTCGGATCAGGGACTTGAGCATCGGCTCGCGATTGTACCGTCGCGGGGGGCCGCGGTCTGCCGTTGCTATACTCACCAGCCCGTGAGGCACCCTCGCACTCGCGCCGCCTGACGACCTCGCGCCGCTGCGCGAGGTGCGGAATTCGCACCCGGAGAGACCCGATCATCGTGCGCGTCAGAAAGGCCGTCCTGCCGGCGGCCGGCTTCGGCACCCGCTTCCTGCCCGCCAGCAAGGCGGTCCCCAAGGAGATGATGCCGATGGTCGACCGGCCGATCATCCAGTACGCCATCGAGGAAGCGGTCGCCTCGGGGATCGAGCAGATCATCATCGTCATCGCCAGCGGCCGCAGCGCGATCGAGGAGCACTTCGACTCGCACCCGGCGCTCGAGCGCTGGCTCGAGGAGCGCGGCGACATCGAGACGCTGCGCACCATGAGGCGCATCTCCGAGATCGGCACGATCGCCTTCGTCCACCAGAAGGAGCAGCTCGGCCTGGGGCACGCCGTGCTGATGGCCAAGGAGCTGGTCGGCGACGAGCCATTTGCCGTCCTCCTCTCCGACGACCTGATGCTCAACCCGGGGGGCAAACCCGTGATGCAGCAGCTGATCGACCAGTACCACGCCCACCGGGGATCGGTGATCGCCCTGCAGCGTGTGCCGCGCGATGAGGTCGACCGCTACGGGATCGTGTCCGCCGTCCACGAGGAGGGACGGCTGGTCGAGATCGGCGACATGGTCGA
>JANMPX010000171.1:0-2987 GCA_031370085.1 Chloroflexota bacterium
GGCCAGGGCGACTTCGAGGGCAGCGAATCCGCCCCCGACGACGACGACGCCATTCATGCGCCTACTCTGCCACTCATCATGCTGGCCGCGCTGATGATGGCCGTCGCGCGGTACCTGTAGCGGGAGGACGTACGATGGAACCCAAGATCGTTCCGGTCGCAACGGGTGAAGTCCTGGAGTTCGACGAATGGGCTGCTGTGATCAAGATTGCGGCGGACGCGACCAATGGCACGCTGACGGTCATCGAAACACGTCACGACCCCGGCGAAGGCGCAAGCGCACACATCCACAGCCGGGAGAGTGAAGTATTCCTTGTCATGGACGGTCGTGTGACCTTTCAAGTCGGCGACGCACGCTATGAGGTCGAGCCGGGCGGCATCGTCTTCGGCCCGCTCGGGACGGCACACGGGTTCGAGGTCGGCGCCGATGGCGGTCGCCTCCTCCACGTGTTCGTGCCCTCCGGCATGGAGGGCTACTTCCGCGACATGCATGCTGCGGAAGCGACTGGCGGGGCAGATTACGTGAAGATCCGTCAGCAGTACGGGGTGGAGACCACGGACGCCCCTTCTCGGTAGAGCCTGGCTCCTCCGATATCCAACCAGCTGTTGGCGTCTCGCAGGCTGCTTGGCGTCATGCGCGAACTAGGCGTTTCGCCCCGCTCGTGCATCTATGGGATGTGACGAGCATGCAACCCAGGGCGTTCGACGAGGTCGCCCGGTTTGGGGCCGAAACGACCGATGCCGATCTGCTGACCGATCTGCAGGCCGACCACGGCTCGGCGCTGTATGACTTTGCTCGTCACCAGGGTCTGACCGATGACCAGGCCGCCGATGCGGTTCAAGAGGCGCTTCTGCGCCTGTGGCGAGAGCTTCGACGCGGCACCGCCATCGAACGACCCCCGGCCTGGCTGTTTCGGACCGTGTACCACCTGGCCATGGCCCAGCATCGCTGGCGGCGCCAGCTCTCGCTGCTTCTGCCCCGCCTCGCGCCCCGTCACGCGGGTTACGCGGGGCCGGAGGCCTCGGATCGGCTGACCGTCTGGTCGGCGGTGGACGACCTGCCGACCCGCCAGCGCCAGGTGCTCTACCTGCGCTACGCCGCCGATCTGCCATTCGACGAGATCGCCGGCATCCTCGGCATCTCGGCCAGCGCGGCGCGCACCCACGCCAGTCGCGGCCTGGCCACTGTTCGCGCTGATCTCAGCCAGGAGGTGATCTCGTGATGGACGAGACCCGCATCGAACGAGCACTGCGCCAGGGTCCGCCGTTCCGAACTCACTATGTGCAGCAGCCGATGCCGCTCAGCCCGGAGGTCGCCCGGCGCCCCTTTGCTTCCGGTACGCCGCGGCTCATGCTGCTGCTGGCGGTGATGGTCCTGACCTTCGTCGCGAGCCTCGCCGCCCTGACGGTCGCCGGTTTCTTCCGCCCTCAGCCGATCGACCGGCCAGCGGCCATCTGGAGCGCCACCGGGAACATGGCGGGGACTCGCAACGGTCAGACGGCCACGTTGCTGACCGACGGCACGGTGCTCGTGGCCGGCGGCGATAGCAGCCTCGGCAAGCTGGTCGAGCTGTATGACCCGGCGAGCGATACCTGGACCACCGCAGGGCCCATGCTCGCGGCCCGTACCGGTCACTCGGCCACGCTGCTGTCTGATGGCAAGGTGCTTGTCGCCGGCGGCTATACGAGTGGCAACAACCCACTGGCCTCCGCGGAGCTCTACGACCCTGCCACCGGGCTGTGGACGGCCACCGGGAGCATGATCGAGACCCGGCACCAGCACACTGCCACCCTGCTGGCCGATGGCATGGTCCTGGTGGCGGGCGGCAGCGGCGCCGGCGGAACCGGTGGCGCCGACTTCCTGGGCTCGGCAGAGCTGTACGACCCGGCCACCGGCTCGTGGACCGTCACGGCACCGATGTCCACGCCCCGCCTGTTCCAGACCGCCACGCTGCTGTCGGACGGCAGGGTTCTCGTGGCCGGCGGATACAACGGCGGCGCCGCGCTGGCCACCGCCGAGCTGTACGACCCTGCCCGCGGGTCCTGGACTGCCACTGCGAGCATGGCCGATGGTCGTCAGGGGCATACGGCCACGCTGCTGTCTGATGGCAAGGTGCTGGCGGCAGGCGGCAAAGGCAGTGCCGCCCTGGCCTCGGCCGAGCTGTACGACCCAGCCACCGGACGGTGGACGGCCACCGGGCCGATGATCGACGCCCGCTCCGATCACACGGCCACGCTGCTATCTGATGGCAACGTGCTGGTGGCAGGCGGCTTCAACGGCCACGACGGGCTCGAATCGGCCGAGCTGTATGACCCGGCCAGCGGATCCTGGACCGCGACCGGGACCATGGCCGGCCTCCGCCAGGGGCAGACCGCCACGCTGCTGTCCGATGGCAAGGTGCTGGTGGTGGGCGGTACCACGCGGTTGGCGGCTGAGCTCTACGACCCCGGCGGCCCCTGAATCATGTCGCTGCCACATCCAAGACGCCACTCGAGGTTCCCGATGTTCAAGTTCGCCGCTGCCATCCGTACCCCACGCCCTGGTATCGACCGTCCCGGTGCGCGGTCCACATCGGCGGGCTGGCGCAGCTTGCTTCCGATTGCTATGACGGTCGCTCTGGCGGCCTGCTCGGGCGGCACCGCGACATCGACACCCCAGCCATCGGTAGGCTCGAGTGCCACGTCAAGTCAATCGGCTCAGCCCTCAGCTGCTACCGTCACCGCCACGACCGCGATCGCGTTCAGCAGCGAACGAGACGGCAATGTTGAGATCTACACCATGAGCCCCGACGGGACGGTGACGCGGCTGACCAACGACCCGGGCAAAGACGGTTGGCCGGCCTGGTCGCCCGACGGCACGCAGATCGCCTTCGGCAGCGAGCGTGACGGCAACCCGGAGATCTACGTGATGAAAGCCGATGGGACCGCGATCACGCGGCTCACCGATACCCCGGGCGGCGAGGGCATGCCGGCCTGGTCGCCGGACGG
>JANMPX010000179.1:0-16651 GCA_031370085.1 Chloroflexota bacterium
GGTTGAGCACGCCGCTGGTCAGGGTCAGGCTGCCGGGCACGCTGAGGATCGTGCCGGCCGCAATGGTGATCGTGCCCCCGGCCAGCTCGACCGCGCCCAGGGTGTGAATGCCGGTGATGGTCTGGGTGCCGGCGAAGATGACCGTGGACCCCGACGCGAGGACCGTCCCGGCGGTCCAGGTCCAGTTGCGCGTCGTCCGGAAGGTGCCGGTCATGGTCAGGTTGCCGCCCGGCTTGTTGATATTCACGATCGGCAGGTCGGCGGTGGCCGCAAACGCGTCAGTCCAGGCTTGGTCGAGGCCACCATTGATGAGCAGCGTGCCCGATCCGCCCAGGAAGGTGGACGCCACCGCAATGGCGCCCTGCGCGGCGATCGTGCCCGTATTCACCGACCCCCCGGTCAGGGTCAACGTCCCCAGCACGGTCATGGCGCCGGCGCTGATGGTCTTGGTGCCCGACAGGAACTGGACGTTGTTGAAGGTAGCCCCGCCGGTCAGGGCTAGGTTCACGTTGTTGGTAGAGAAGACCACGCTGCCGCCGTTGTGGGTGTAGACCCCCGCGGCAAGGGTCACCGCGCCAGGGACGGTCAACGTGGCGGTGGTGCTGCTGAAGGCACTTCCGGCATTGACGGTGAATGCGCCGCTGATGGTGATGGCGGCGTTTCCGCCGACAAAGGCCCCAGCTGATTGGACGTACCCCGAGGCACCGACCGTCAGCATTCTCCCCGGCGCCTCGGTGATGATCGCGGTGATCCCCGTGTATGCGGCGCTTATGGTGATGCCGGTGACCGTCACGTCGACGTCGATCGTCGCAGCCTTCGTACTCGTCCCGTCGAACACGACCGTGTCTGCGGCCACCGGGGCGACATCGCCGGACCAGTTGACCGGGTTTGACCACAGGTTGTTGGCACCGCCGCCATCCCAGGTGCGAACCGCCGCCTGGACCTGCGAGGGCGTCATGAGCGCAGCACTCAGCGCCAAAACGGCAAAGAAGACGGGGAGGAAGCGCCGAGCCCGGCGGGAAATCCACCGGTGGCGCGTCATGGAGACCGCGTGCGTGTTGTCTGAAGCGCCGATAGTTCTAACTCCGCGTAGGACAACCCCCTTCAGGCATTGTCGCGGAACCACAACCACTCCGCGGCTGAATACGTTCCAGATGGGTACCCTACCATCCCGGGGCAGGTCCTTGTGTGACCCCTTTCAGCGTATGACACCGGGACTGTCGGCAGGGCGTATGCTCGACCGATGGGAACGGCCGCAGTCTCCGAAATCGGCATCTCTGAGTTCCTGGCCGACGAAGGGTTCACGGCACCGGATGCCGCTGCGGTGGCGCGCGGGGCATTGGAGAGCGCCGGTCTGACCCGCCCCGGCAAAGGACGAATGGCGACTGAAAAATTGGATCGCGCGCGCGATGCCATCGGTCTTTTCATTGCCCGCTCCTGCGGCAGTCCCGAGTGCGAGGCAGTCCTTGCGGCCGACGGGCGGCACGTCGTACGAGTGGCCAGGTTCGCGTGCACCGCCTGCGCTGGCTCGAACAACTTGCGCGCGCTGCGGCGGATGGCCGTTGCCTGCGCACGAGCGGGCGTACGGCGTGTGCTGGTGGTCGGCGGACGCCCGCCCGCCTACGTGGCCATGAAAGCGACCTTGGCCAAGGATCTCGAACTGCGCTTCGTGGATGGCACCAGCAACCTGCCAAATGGGACCGATGCGCTGCGCGACTGCGCCTGGGCAGACCTGCTGATCATCTGGGCACCGACACCACTCCCGCACAAAGTCAGCAGCCTGTACCGCGCCGAGGTGTGCGCAGTACCGCATCGCGTTGCGGTGCACCGGCGCGGAATCGAGGCCCTCGCGGCCGAGGTGATCGAGCACCTGTCATGATCCGCGCCGTGATGCGCTGGCGACGGGTCGTGCCTGTTGGGGTGATGCTGGCGCTGGTGCTCGGTGCCTGCGGGCCGACGGCCGTGGCGCCCACTCCATCGGCTCCGGCGAGCCTGGAGCCGACGGCGACACCGACCGTCGCTCCTACCCCGGATCGCGAGGCGCCCACCATCCTGACGCAGGATCCTCCCCCCGGAGGTGTTGCGGCACGCGGCAGCGCACTTACCGTCCGCTTCAGCGAGCCGGTGGAGGGGGTGGATGCTGCACGCTTCCAGCTGCGCGATGCGGCCGGCACGGTCGTTGCCGCGACCGTGCGCGTTGACAAGAACGGCTCGCGGGCCATCCTGGCGCCCGACGCACCCCTGACCGTGGCGGCACGCTACACGCTCAGCCTGACCGGGATGATTCGCGACGTGGCCGGCAATCGGTTGCCACCCACCAGCTGGAGCCTGACGGCGAGCGCTGCGGTCAGCTTCGAGGCGGGGTCCTACACCGGCTACCGGTTCGGCGACCCGCCGATCCACCTCGTTTCACTGAAACGCGCAACGCTGGCCAGGGCGTCGAGCGCCAACGCATCGGAGTACCGCCTCATGGGAGGCCAGGGGTACCTGCTGATTGACGCGGGGATCTGGAAGGGCCTGTGGGTCCACGGCGACGCAGCGGGCCAGGCACAGGACGACACACTGGCACCGCTGACACCCCTTCCGGCGTGTGATTACGTGGATCTGCCCACGGCGCGCCCAGGCCTCGCTACCTGGGCCTCCACCGTGCTCGACACGGTCTTCCGGCTTCCCTCCGGCTATCGCCCCGCTGACCTGGTTGACACTGCGGGCGCCGGGCTGAACGGTGGCTTCCTGATCCGGGCGGTGGCCCTGTCGGATCTCGCAGCGATGGTTGCCGCCGCCCGGGCCGATGGGTCGCGGCTGGCGGTGCAATCCTCATATCGGTCCTACAACAGCCAGGTCCTCACCTTCAACGGATGGGTCAGCAAGGTCGGCTATGCCGGCGCGCTCCGCGCGTCGGCGCGGCCGGGCCATTCGGAGCATCAGCTCGGCACTGCGATCGACTTTCGCGCGGTGAGTGGACCGTCGCCATGGAGCATTGCCGACTGGACCACCACCCGGGAGGGAGCGTGGATGGCGAAGAACGCATGGCGCTTTGGCTGGGTGATGAGCTACCCCAAGGGCACCGCCGATCGCAGCTGCTACAAGTACGAGCCGTGGCACTACCGGTACTTCGGGCGAAAGATCGCAATGGCGATCCACGATTCCGGCCTGACCGCGCGCGAATGGCTGTGGACCCAGGGCTTCGGGGTTCGCTGAGCCCGTTCAGCCGATCGCCCCGGCGGTGCGCAGCCAGCTGATCTCATCGGGACCGAGCCCGGCTTCGCGCAGGATCTCATCGGTGTGCTCACCGGGACGTGGTGGCGGCAGGCGCAGCGGGAGGCGCTCCCCGTCGAGGTGAATCGGGTTGGGCGCGACCGTGATGCCAGCCAGCGACTGGGTCCATTCCCCGGCGTAGGTGGCCTGCATGTCACGCAGCGCCTCGCTCACCCGGTTCACCGGGCCGGCGGGCACGTCCGCTTCGGTCAGAGCCGCCACCAGCTCGTCGCGTGGTCGTTCGCCGATCCGCGCCGCGAGCATCGGGACAAGCTCATCGCGAAGCGCGAGCCGGTCCGGGTTGGTGGCGAAACGCTCCTCCGTCGGCATGCCCAGCACTTCGAGAAGCCGCTCGAACTGTGCGTCGTTGCCGACTGCCAGCACCAGGTGCCCGTCGCGCGCCGCAAAGACCTGGTACGGCACGATGTCCGGATGTGCGGTCCCCCATCGCTGCGGCTCGTCGCCGGTCGCCAGGTGATGACCGAGCACGTTGGTCAGGCTCGCCACGCCCGCCTCGATCAGGCTGACCGAGGCGTGGGCGCCATGCTCGAGCGTCCCCCGCTGGCGCGCCAGCAGCCCGGCCAGCGCTGCGATGGCGGCCTGCAGCCCGGCGGTCAGGTCGAGGAGCGCAACGCCGACCTTCATCGGCACGCCGTCGGGCTCCCCGGTGACCGACATCAATCCGCTCATCGCCTGCGCCACCAGATCGTAGGCCGGCCGCTCGGCCGCCTGGCCGCTACCCGGGAAGCCGCCGATGCTGACAACCACCAGGCCCGGGTGCGCAGTCCGCAGCCGCTCGTCGTCGAGACCCAGGCGAGCGGCAACGGACGGCTGGTAGTTGTGCAGCAGCAGGTCCGCCTGGTCGGCGAGCCGATTGAGCAGCTCCCGGCCGGCATCGGTCTTCAGGTTGATCACCAGGCTGCGCTTGTTGCGGTTGACCGATGCGAAATAGGCACTGCGTCCGTCCGCAGGGTCACCCCAGTACGGCGGTCCCCAGTCGCGCGTCTCGTCGCCCGCCGGCGGCTCGACCTTCCAGATCTCGGCGCCCAGGTCGCCGAGCAGCATGCTGGCGATCGGGCCGGCATACACGCGCGAGCAGTCCAGCACGCGGATCCCGGCCAGGGGCAGTGGCGAAGGCACGATCAGCGTCCTACCCGGTCGCCAGCAGGACGTGGCGGCCGGTCCGCCGCCGGAGGCGCGCCAGCGTTGGCCCGACCACCCGCACGCCGCAGACCGAGCACCGTGTCCATCGCCCGTCGCGCACCAGGCGCACGACGTGTTCCGGCACCAGGATGCGCATCGGGCGGCGCAGGCGGGCTCGCTCGCGGAGCGCCGCGCGCCTGGCACGCCACGCCGCATCGGCACCGGCGACACCCAGCCTGCGGGCGTGGCCGAGCGAGCTCGGATAGCGTCCCGACTCGCGCCGGATCGCCTCCGCCACCGGGATGCCGTGGGCCCCGTACAGTGCGAACGCGACGCGGTAGAAGGCCGCGTTGTGATGAGCCGTTCGCCGGCGCCGGCGGGGCGCGCGAGGCGCGAGCCAGTGGGCCAGCTCGTGGAGCAGCGTGAGGCGCTGGTCGATCGGATCGCTGCCGGCCGTTACCGTGATCTGCCCCAGGTCGGGGCGGGTGACCCCCGAGGAGTTCGGCCGCCGCGCGCTGCGCCAGCGCACCGCCGGCTCCGCTCGGCCGGCCGCGGCGCAGACCTCGACGACCAGTCCGGCCGCCCATCCGGGGAGCATCAGCAGCGGCGCCCGCGTGTCCGCAGGATCTCGCCCAGCTCGACCAGCCAGGCCTGGAGCGCGGGATCGGTGTAGGTATAGGCGTCGTACGTGTAGCCGATCATCGCGGCCCCGTACCGCGCGCCGTATTCAGCCGCCGTCTCGGTCTTCCACGGGAAGAATCTCGCGGCCCGTGCCTCGCGCTCGGAGTCAGCCGGGGCAGGGCCCTCGGAGAGCCGGCGCGCCTCGTGGCGCGAGCGCCAGCGATCGGTCAGCTCGTCCAGGTGCCGGCGGCGCGCATCGGTCATGCGTTGAGCGTAGTCGCTTGCGTGCCGCTGCGGCGCTCAGCGGGGCGCGACCTCGTACAGGCCGAGCCTGGAGACAGCGCGCTGGATCCATGCCGGCGCCCACCAGTTGATCCACCCCATCACCCGCATGAAGGCTGGCACCAGCAAGCCACGGACCAGCGTCGCGTCGATCAGCACCGCGAGCGACTGGGTGATACCCAGCGCCTTGATCGAGGTGATGCTGGACAGGGCGAAGGCGGCGAACACGGCGACCATGATCAGGGCCGCGCCGGTGATGATCCCGCCGGTGATGCCGATCCCCTCGGCCACCGCGCGGGTGTTGTCGCCATGGGCCAGGTAGCGCTCCCGGATCCGCGAAAGCAGCAGCACCTCGTAGTCCATCGACAGGCCGAACAGGATCGCAAACATGATCACCGGCAGCCACGCGGCGATCACGCCCGACGGCTCGAAGCCGAGTGGACCGGCAAGGTGCCCCTGCTGGAAGATCCAGACCAGCGCGCCGAAGCTGGCGCTGATGCTGATCAGGCTCATCAGGACCGCCTTGAGCGGCAGGAAGACCGAGCCGAAGGTCAGGAACAGGACCGCCCCGGTGACCCCGACCACGATCAGAACCGCGACCGGAACCGAGCTCTTGAAGCTGGTCATGAAATCGGCCGATCGCGACGGCAGGCCGGCGGTCAGTGCCTCTGCCCCCGTGGGTGCCGCGATCTCGCGCACCTGCGCCACCAGGGCCCTGCCCTCGTTGGAATCGGGCACGAGGCTGGTGAAGACGCGGACCTTGGTCGTGTCGCCGGCGACCCAGTCGGCGAGGTATGCGCGGAGCGCGGCACCCACGGGCTCCGGCCGCTGGCTCGCCGGAACGGCCAGCAGCGCCGAGTACTGGTCTGCGGCGAGACCCGGTGGCGGGGTCAGGACGCTCTCGATATCGGTCACCCCCTTGAGCTGGGCGACGCGGTCGAGGTACGCCTTCAGATCGGCCTGCCTGCCGAGGGTAACGGAGGCAGAGAGGTCGGCCTGCGGCCAGCTGACGGCAACGGTGATCGGATCGGATTCGCCACCGGCGAAGTCGGTGGAGATGATCTCGAAGCCCATCCGCGCCGGGGTCTCGGGGACGTCCTTGAGGTTCTGGCCGGTCGAGAGCTGCAGGCCAAGGAACGGCGAGCCGGCGGCCAGCAGGAGGATCAGCACCGGGATGGCCACGAAGAAGGGACGTCGCATCACACCCGCTGCGATCCATGCCCAGACGCCCTGGCCATGGCGACGCTCGGCCGCCTCGGGGTCGTCCTCGATCAGTCGCAGGGCCCGCGGCAGCGGGACGCGCAAGCGGTTGACGCGCGGCCCGAGCAGAGCCAGCAGCGCCGGCAGCACGGTCAGCCCGAAGAAGAGGGTCGCCACCACTGTGACGATGCCGGCCAGCCCCATGCTGCGCAGCGCCGGTGCATCGAAGACCACGAGCGATGAGAGGCCGATGGCGACCGCCACCCCGGAGACCGCCACCGCCCGGCCGACGCTGCCCATCATGCGCTCGAGCGCGATCTCCACGTCGTGGTGGCGCAGCTCCTCACGGAAGCGGCTGACCATGAACAGGGAGTAGTCGATCGCCAGCGCGAGCCCGATCATGGTGGCCAGGTTGTTGACGAAGACGCTCATGTCGGTGACATCGGCGAGCAGCCGGATCACCGCGAACGAGGTCGGCATGGCCAGCAGCGCGACCACCAGCGGGAGCGAGGCGGCGATCAGCGTGCCGAAGACGGCCAGCAGGATGAAGAGCGCGATCGGCAGGCTGATCGCTTCGGCCTTGAACAGGTCCGACTCGATCTTGGCGTTGAACTCGCTGTACAGCTGCGAGATGCCGGTCACCCAGGTCTCGACGCCCGCCGGGCGCTGCACCTTGGCGGAGACGCGGGCGGCGTCGGTGACGGCGTCCTCGATCGGCTTGTCCAGGTAGACGACGGCGATCGTTTCGCCACGGTCCCAGCTCAGCAGGGCCGCGGCATGGGTCTGCGCGTAGGTCACCACCCTGGTGACCGATGAGTCGGCAGCCACCGCCACCAGACTGTCGCTGACCTTGGCCTGGAAGGCATCGGAGGCCGCGTTGCCGTCGGGAGCACGATAGACGACCAGCATGGTGGTGGCCTGCTGCCCGAAGCGGCTGGCCAGCACGGCCGCGGCGCGCTGCTCCTCGGAGCCGGGGATCACCCAGCCGCCCTGGATCAGCGTGCCGCCGCCGAAGTTGGCCCACAGGTTGAGACCGATCACTGCCGCCAGGCCGATGATCGGCAGCAGCTTGCGGAAGCGATAGTCGAAGCGCCCGACCGCGGCGAAGATGCCGGTCGGATGAGGCTCGCGGAGTTCCAAGACCACCTCTGGTTTTTTCATTGGGGAAGAAGCAGGGGAAGGGTAGCGTGACGCTCCGCCGCGCGTGAGAACCGGGTCCGACCCGGATCGGCGCCGGTATGATCCGCGAATGATGCGCGCCTGGCCCGCCCGGTGACCGCGCTCGCCCCGACCGCATGGTGGCGCGGCCTGGCCGGCCTGACTCGATCGGGCAGCGCCGCCGAAGGGCTCAGCTGGGCCCTCTACGACTTCGCCAACACCATCTTTTCCTTCGCCATCGTCAGCTTCGCGATGGGCCCCTGGGCGACGCGCTTCCTTGGAGAGGCGACCGGGACGCTGGCCTTCACTGTGACCGCCAGCGCCTCGGTGCTGGTCAACGCCATCGTCTCGCCGGCCCTGGGCGCCATGAGCGACCGCACCGGCGGGCGCAAGCGGTACCTGCTCGTCTTCACCGTGCTGTGCATCGTGCCGGCTGCCCTGATCGGGCTGGTGAGCATCTGGATCGGGCTGCTGGCCTTCGGGATCGCCAACTTTGGCTACCAGGCGGCGCTGATCTACTACGACGCCATGCTGCCGGACGTGGCGCGTCCGACGACCCGCGGGCGGCTGTCCGGCGTCGGAGTGGCGCTGGGCTACCTCGGAACGATCGTGTCCGGGCTGTTGCTTCGCTTCACGACCGACGACCAGGGGCTGATCACCGCCTCGTCGTTCGTGCTCGTGGCGGCTCTCTTCGCCATCTTTGCCATCCCGCTCTTCGTGGTGGTCCGCGAGGCGCAGCGGCCGGGGACACCGTTCCGGGTGATGGATGCCGTGGGGTCGTGGGGCCAGCTGGCGGTCACCTGGCGGCACGCCGGAGAGCAGCCGGGTCTGCGGCGCTTCATCGTGGGACGCTTCTTCTACAGCGACGCGGTCAACACCGCAATAGCGGTGATGAGCCTGTTCACCATCCATGCGGTTGGCTTCAGCGAGTCGGAAGCCCTGTCGGTCCTGTTGCTGCTGACCGTGGTTGCCGTTGTCGCCTCGTTCGGATGGGGAATGCTGGTCGACCGCTGGGGCCCCAAGCGCACCCTCCTGACGGTCCTCCTGTCGTGGATGGTCGGCCTGCTGCTGGGTGGCCTGGTGCTCGAGAAGCCGGTCTTCCTGCTGGCGGGAGCGATCCTGGGCTCGGGGCTGGGCGGGGTGGCGGTGACCGACCGGCTGTACCTGCTCCGACTGACTCCCCCCGAGCGGGTCGGCGAGATGTTCGGCCTGTTCGGACTTGCCGGGAAGTTCAGCGCGGTGGTCGGACCGATCCTGTACGGCGCGATCATCTATTTCCTGCTCGAACCGCTGGGGCGCAGCGCCTACCAGATCGCGATCCTGTCGCTGCTGGTGCTGATGGGGATCGGCTACTGGATCCTGCGCGGCGTGCCGGAAGGATCGGCCCATCCTGACGTCGAGGAGCAGTTCGGCATGCCGCTGGAGCCGGCCATCGTGCCGCCCGGAGAGACGCCGTGACGCTGGTGGTCGCGCACCGAGGTGCGTCGGCGTCCGCCCCCGAGAACACCATGGAGGCGTATCGCCTGGCGGTCGAGATGGGCGCCGATGCGATCGAGCTCGACGTGCACCTGAGCCGCGATGGACAGCTGGCAGTGATCCACGACGACACCCTGGACCGCACCACCGACCGCACCGGCCCGGTGCGCGAGCAGAGCATGGAACAGCTTCGCGCTGCCGATGCAGGCTTCACCTTTGTCGCGCCCAACGGATCGACGCCGTTTCGCGACAAGGGGCTTCGCATCCCGACCCTGCCCGAGGTGCTCGAATGGCTGCCGGACGGGGTCGGACTGGTGGTCGAGCTCAAGGCGCGCGAGGCGACCGATGCGACGGTCGAGGCGCTCCGCGGCTCGCGAGTCCGAGCGGCCGGAGCGGTCAGCCTGATCAGCTTCGACGAGAAGGCCATCGACCAGGCGCACGAGCTCGATCCAACCCTGCCTACCGGCTACCTGCTGGTCCCGTCGCAGAGCTTCGAGACCGGCCTGGCGTACGCCGTGGAGCACGGCCACGCGGCGGTGCACCCGTACGAGGGTGACCTGGGCCTCGATCCCGCTCCCAAGCTCGCGATGGCGCTGGCCTTCGGGCGCCAGGTGGGCTGCTACGTGGTAAACGACCCGGAGCGCATGCGGCACCTGGCCGCCTTCGGCCTGTGGGGCTTTGTCACCGACCGGCCCGATCTGGGCCGCGAGGCGATCGGTCCGCGCTAAGAGGCCAGATCCCCCAGGGCGGCCCGGGCGGCATCAGCGTCGGGCACGCCAAAAGCGACCTGCACCTTCCCGCCCTCCATCCCACTCACGAACATCGTGTCGATGTTGATCCCCGCATTGGCCAGCCGACGCGCGGCATCGCCCAGGGTTCCGGCCCGATGCTCAAGAGAGGCAATCACCAGCGCCACTTCGCGGAATCGCCAGCCGTGTGCCTGGATGGCGGCACGGGTGCCATCCATGTCGTCGGTGGTGATGGCCACCTGGCCGGCGTCGCCGGCGGTCGCGCCCGTCACGCCGGTGATGTTCGCCCCGCCCGATGCCACGGCCTCGCAGATGTCGGCCAGGCTGCCGGGACGATTGGGGAGCTCGATGATGTACGCGTTCATGGTCACCTCGGCTACGTGTGGGGCTGGAGTGTACGACGGAGGGCTGACCAGTGACCGCCGGTGCCGCTAGGCTGCCGCCATGACCTACAGCATCGTGGCCCGCGATCCGCGGACCGGACGCTTCGGCGTCGCCGTGCAGTCGCATTACCTTGGCGTCGGCCCGGTGGTGCCGTGGCTGGAGGCAGGCGTTGGAGCGATCGCCACACAGGCAACGGTCAATATCAGCTTCGGACCGGTGGGCCTGGCACTGCTGCGCGCCGGCCGCTCCGCGGCCGAGGTGGTGGCCGCCTGCGTAGCGAGCGACGAACAGGCGTCCGTCCGCCAGCTGGGCGTGGTTGATGCGCACGGCAGCGCTGCGGCGCACACCGGGACGAAGTGCATCCCCGCCTGCGGGCACCTGGTCCGCGAGGGCTTCAGCGTGCAGGGGAATCTCCTCGAACGCGACAGCTGCTGGCCGGCGATGGCCGCGGCATATGAGCAGGGGCTCGCCGAGGGCGCTCCGTTCGTTGAGCGCCTCCTGCGCGCGCTCGAGGCTGCCGAGCGCGAGGGTGGAGACGTCCGCGGGCGCCAGTCGGCGGCGATTGCCGTCGTGGGCGCCGCGGTGGAGCCGGCCAGCTGGCGGGGCCGGCTGATGGATCTGCGCATCGAGGATCACCCCGACCCCGTGCCGGAGCTGCGCCGGATCGTGACCATGCAGCAGGCGTACGAGCTGCTTGATGATGAGGGGGACGCCGCCAAAGAGGGCATGGCTGTCGAGGCGCGCTACGAAGAGGCGCGTCGCCTGGCGCCCGAGGCCTACGAGCTTGTCTTCTGGCGAGCCGTGGAGCTGGCCAAGCAGGGAGCGTTGGAGGCTGCCCGACAAGAGATGCGCATCGCGGTGGCAGCCGATCAGCGCTGGCAGACCACCCTGGACCACCTGGCCGCGGCCGGACGCGAAGGGATCACCCCCGAGCTTGCGCGCCAGTTGCTCGCCTAGGAGGAATCTCGGCTGGTCGACCGCTGTACGCGAGCCACCGAGCGCGCGGCATCGGGGCCGGCGCGGCAAGCCGACCGCGCTGAGGCGGGCCAAGAGTCGATAGTGGCCGTAACCGGCGCTATTTCTCAGGTGCGGGGGCTTACGGCGAGAGGCTCACCTTCTTCACGCCCTGCACGACCGGAATTCTCATCGGTTGAGAGGTGGGTGCTCGAAGAGGTCCCAGGCGGCTGCGCACTCGGCGTTGCCCTCCGAGAGTGAGAAATGGGAATCAGAGCGGCACCGGCTGACCTCGACCTGCCGGGGCTTCTCCTCGGCTAGCTGGACTGGAAGAGCTCAACCAAACCTGTTGCCCGCCCGGCTACCAATTGGTGGCGGTGGACGCCTCTGCCACTCCGACCGACTCGAGCCAGCGCTCCGCATCGATCGCCGCCTGGCACCCTTCGCCGGCCGCGGTTACCGCCTGGCGGTAGCGGTGGTCATGCACGTCTCCGGCCACGAAGACGCCGTCGATCTTGGAGCGCGTGTGGGTGTCGACCATGCAGTAGCCGCGCTCGTCGAGGTCGAGCTGGCCGACGAACAGGTCAGTATTGGGCTTGTAGCCGATGGCCACGAAGAGGCCCTGTACGCCGAGCGTCGAGGTCTTGCCGCTGACGGTGTCGCGCAGGTCGAGCTGGCTGACGGTCATCTCGCCGGTCACATCGGTCACCTCGGTGTTCCAGCGCACCTCGATCTTGGGATGCGCGAAGACCCGATCCTGCATGATCTTGCTGCCACGGAAGGCGTCGCGGCGAACCAGCATGGTGACCTTGGAGGCGAAGCGGGTCAGGAAGAGCGCCTCCTCCAGCGCGGTATCGCCCCCGCCAACCACGGCAATCTCGCGATCGCGGAAAAAGAAGCCGTCGCACGTCGCACAGGCGCTGACGCCGCGCCCGCGGAAGGTCTCCTCGCCGGGCAGCCCGAGCCAGAGCGCGGAGGCGCCGGTGGCCACGATCACCGCCTCGGCACGGTATTCATCCTCGCCCACCCAGAGACGGAACGGCCGTTCGCTGAAATCGACCCGCGTGACGTCCTTGTCGAGGAGGGTCGAGCCAAACCGCACGGCCTGGTCGCGAAAGAGCTGCATCAGCTCGGGCCCCTGGATCCCACCCGGGAAGCCGGGGTAGTTCTCGACGTCCGACGTGATCATCAGCTGTCCCAGGGGAACATTGCCGGCGAAGACCATCGGGTCGAGGTTGGCGCGCGCCGCGTAGATGGCCGCGGTCAATCCGGCGGGGCCGGAGCCGATGATTGCGACCTTGTGGTGCCGCGTATCAGTCTTGTCCGGTGTGGTCGTGCCCGTTGCGGGCGGAACGGTAGCGGTCATGATGCGAAGTCTAGTGTATCGGTAGTTGCGCAAAGACGCAAGTCATCCCCCAGCCGGTGAGGTTGGATCACGCAGGCGTGAACGACCGATGACGGTAGCGACGCGCTGGCCCGGAACCGATACGATGAGCCGGATGATCGAGCGCCGCACAACCCCCACTGTCGACGTCGACGGAGTCCTCATCGGCTCCGGAAACCCGGTCGTGGTCCAGTCGATGACCAACACCGACACGGCGGACGCAGACGCCACCGCCATCCAGGTCGCCCAGCTGGCCCACGCCGGCTCCGAGCTGGTGCGCGTCACGGTGAACAACGACGAGGCCGCAAAGGCGGTCCCGATCATCCGCCAGAAGCTCGACCGGCTGGGCGTCGGGGTGCCGCTCATCGGCGACTTCCACTACAACGGCCACCTGCTCCTGACCCGCTATCCCGAGTGCGCGGCCGCCCTGGCCAAGTACCGCATCAACCCGGGGAACGTCGGGACCAAGCGCCACGACGAGCAGTTCTCGCAGATCGTCGAGGTGGCGATCGCGAACAGGAAGCCGGTGCGCATCGGCGTCAACTGGGGATCGCTCGACCAGCAGCTGCTCACCGAGCTGATGGATGCCAACGCCGCTCTGCCCGAGCCGCAGGAGAGCCGCTCGGTGATGATCGAGGCGATGCTCGAATCGGCGCTGCGCTCGGCCCGCCTGGCGGAGGAGACCGGCCTGGCCCACGACCGCATCATCCTCTCCGCCAAGGTCAGCGGCGTGCAGGACCTGGTAGAGGTCTACGAGCGCCTGGCGGAGCGCTGCGACTACCCGCTGCACCTGGGACTGACCGAGGCTGGCATGGGATCGCGCGGAATCATCGGCTCAAGCGCGGCGCTGGCCATCGTGCTGCAGCGCGGCATCGGTGACACCATCAGGGTCAGCCTCACGCCGGAGCCGGAGGGAGATCGCAGCGAGGAGGTGCGCATCGCCCAGCAGATCCTGCAGTCGATGGGCCTGCGCAGCTTCACTCCGCAGGTCAGCGCCTGTCCGGGCTGCGGTCGCACCACCTCGGTCTTCTTCCAGGAGATGGCCCGCGACATCGGCGCCTACCTGCGTGACCAGATGCCGGTCTGGCGCGCCAGCCATCCGGGGGTGGAGGAGCTGAAGGTTGCCGTCATGGGCTGCGTGGTGACCGGCCCGGGCGAATCCAAGCATGCCGACATCGGGATCAGCCTCCCCGGCACCTTCGAGGAGCCGGTGGCTCCGGTCTTTGTCGACGGCCAGCTGCGCACCACGCTGCGGGGCGACGAGATCGTGCCGCGCTTCCTGGCGATCCTCGACGAGTATGTCGAGCGGCGCTACCCCGCGCCGGGGAGCGCCGCCCAGGGCTAGGGGGTCGGGTCAGCCCGGCAGGGTGGGGCAGAACGAGGCGGTCGATGGCGCGGAGTAGCCGCGCCCGGGCTTGAGCGCGTCCGCCGGAGTTGCCTTGGAGGGATCCTCCCCGATGGTCACCTTCCCGTCCTTGGCGATGTTCACCTGCAGCACCAGGTCGCTCTCGCCCTGGTTCGGCAGGCCGCCAGGCATGTCGGCCGCCGTGTCGATGGCCGGGGCGCCGTTCACCGTCAGCGTGAAGGGATCCGCCAGGGCGAAATCGATCAATACCGCCGTGCAGGTCTTGACCACCTGGTCGTCGGCGGCCGTCCCACCCCCGTTGAAGCCGATGGTGACGTCGTCCGGCGCGGCGTTGACGATCAGGGTGTGAAGCTTGAATGCCGTCTGGCCGCCGCCACCGCCACCCCCGCCGCCGCCACCACCGCCACAGGCCGCCAGCAGCATTGCCGTGGCCAGGAAGGCGACGCCGGCACCTGCCAGTCGTCGACGATCACCCCGCCCTCCGCTCATCGCTCCTCCTGCTCTCAACATCGGCGGCGATCGGCCACCGTCGCGGTGCGCGACAGCCCTCTCGCCGCATCACTCATCCACGAAGGGTACGCATTCGCGCAAGTGCCATCGGCTCAATTGCGCGGCTCCCAGCCGAACGATCGCATCGCGACCAGCAGCGCGCCGATCCCCCACGCCGCGATGACCAGCAGGTCGCTCCCCGACAGGCCGTTGCCGGTCGTCCGCGGATCCCAGATGAGTGCCATCGCATCGGCGAAATGGCGGACCGGGAAGAGGTTGGAGATGGTCGCCATCCAGGCCGGCGGGCTGTCCATGCGGATGAAGACGTTGCTGATGAACAGGATCGGGAAGATGACCCCGTTCGTCACCGCCGGCGCGGCTTCCGCATTGGGAATCAGGCCGGACAGCGCCAGCCCCAGGGCGCAGAAGGTGGCGGCCGCCAGGCCCAGGGTCGCGATGATGGCCGGCAGACGATCCCACGGGAAGCGCACGTCGTAGGCCAACGCCCCAAAGGCGGCGACGATGACGAACAGCAGGAAGGCTACCAGCACCGCATGCAGGATCCGACCGAGCAGGTAGGCCCAACCGGGTAGCGGGGTGCCCCGCACTCGCTTGAGGATGCCGCTGTCGCGGGCGATGGTGACCATCATCGCCAGGTTGGTGAAGGTCGCGCTGATCACCGCAAAGACGATGATCGCCGGGGTGAAGAAATCGGCCGCCCGAAAGCCCGGTTCAGCGCTGCCGGTGCCGGAGAAGATCACGTTGAAGATGACCATGAAGAGCAGCGGGAAGGCGAAGGTGAAGAAGGCGGCGGCCGGGTTGCGCCAGAAGGCCCGATTCTCATAGCGAACCTGCCGAAACGCCAGCCACAGATCGCTCATGCGTCGGCCTCGGAGGCCTCGACCTCGACTGCCCCCGTCAGGCTCAGGTAGGTGTCCTCGAGCGACGGGCGCATGACCTCCAGCCCGTTCAGGACGATCCCTTCGCCGATGGCCCACCCGGTCAGCTCGTGGAGCAGCCCCGTCGGCTCGGTAGTCGTCAGCTCGAAGGCCGCCCCGACCGGCGTCGCGCCGAATCGCCCGGGCAGCATCGTCCCCGCGGGGAGGGAGAAGCGCAGCCGGGTGCCCGCCTCCGCCCGTCCCCCCAGGGTTTCTGGACTGCCTTCGGCCACGATCCGGCCCGCGGCGATGATGGCCACCCGGCCAGCGAGCGCCTGCGCCTCGTCCATGTAGTGGGTGGTCAGGAAGATGGTCTTTCCCAGTGCCGCGAGGCCGCGGATCATCTCCCAGGCCTGGCGGCGCGCGCCCGGATCGAAGCCGGTGGTCGGCTCGTCGAGGAAGAGCAGCTCGGGGTCGCCGGCCAGCGCGATCGCGAGGTCGACACGTCGCCGCTGTCCGCCCGACAGCTTGCCGATGCGCCGGTCGCGCTGCGCCGCCAGCCCGACCAGCTCGATCACCTCGTCAGTCGGGCGCGGATGCGGATAGTAGCCGGCATACAGCGCAATCGACTCGGCGACGGTCAGGTAGGGCTCGGCACCGGCCGACTGCAGCACGATGCCGATCCGACGGCGGAACTCCTGCTCCCCGCGCGCCGGGTCATGGCCGAGCACCGATACCTCGCCGCCGGTACGTCGCCGGTGCCCCTCGAGGATCTCGACCGTCGTGGTCTTGCCCGCTCCATTTGGTCCGAGCAGCGCGAAGACCTCTCCGGGCGCCACGTGCAGGTCGATCCCGGCCACGGCCTGCAGCGAGCCATAGCTCTTGCGCAGCTCCGTGACATGGACAGCCGGCTCGGCCACGTGGGTGACCGGTGTTCAGCTGGCGGGAAGGGCGGCGAGGAAGGTCCAGGCGGCAGCCACGAAGGAGATCACCAGAAAGGCGATGATCGCGAGCGGCAGCAGGGCAACGGCCAGGTTCTGCCGTGCGGGATCGCTCGGCGGCCGTCGAGCAGCTCCTGCGGAGGGCGTCGTCTCGAGCGCGAGCCCGGTCTCCTCGCGCTTCGCCGGAAGATTCGAATCCATCTGTCTCACTCCCTTGCCAGGATCGCGGCCAGCTGCCGATCCAGGTCCGACTGGGTCAGCTGACCGATCTGCCGGCCGGCGACGAGTCCGTCCCGCCCGATGAAGTAGCTCTCCGGCGGTCCGACCACTCCGTAGCGCGCGGCAACCGTTTCGGCCGGATCCATGAC
>JANMPX010000022.1:0-11344 GCA_031370085.1 Chloroflexota bacterium
GCCCACGACCGAGGGCAGTCGTTCGGGCTCGGCAGAGATGACGAGCCAATCCTCGACCTGCTGGCCGGGCCGATAGCGCGAGTTCACGTGCTTTGCGACGTAGTAGGCAAACCCATTGGAGCGCCACGCATCGAGCCAGGGCCGCAGCGGCAGCTTCACCGCCGGGGAGATCCGAACGCGCACATCCTCGGCCAGCACGGAGCTGAGCAGCCGGCGGCGCTCCTGGAACGGGACGTCGAGGAGCGGCGCCCCGTCGAGCTCCAGGAGGTCGATCGCCACAAAGGCCCGGCGTGTCTCCATGCCCGCCGGATCGGTCACCGATTCGACGAACCCTTCTTCGACCATGGTCTCGGCCACGCGACGTGCACCATCGCCGTTGCCGACGAAGGGTTGGCTGGTCCAGATTCCGTCCACCACCGCCGCATCGGCATCAATTGCCAGCGCGAGCAACGGGCCGGCCTCGGAGAACTCGGCGCCGGCCGGCTCACCCGCGGCATCGGTGATGGTCACCTGGCCATCGGAGAGTCGGGCGATCAGGCGGTCGCCGGGCCAGTACGGCTCAAAGAGCCATTGGACGCTGGCGACGATCGCCTCGGCATAGGTGCCCTGTTGCGGAAGGAGGGGGGCATGATCGGCCATCGGCGAAGGGTACCCCCGATCAGGACCGGTCGTAGAGTTTGAGCTCGCCCTCTTCGACCTCGGCGCCCACCTCGGCCCGGATCTGGTCCCAGGCGGCGAGGTCCCATTCCCCGACGAAGGTGATGGCGGTCCCCTCCTTGCCGGCTCGCGCCGTCCGACCGACGCGGTGCACGTAGGTATCGGCGTCCTCGGGGATGTCGTAACTGACGATATAGGGGAGGTCAACGATGTCCAGGCCGCGCGATGCGACATTGGTGGCCACCAGGTACTGGATCTTGCCGGCCTTGAAGTCGGCGAGGGTGTGATCACGCTCGCGCTGCGAGAGGCCGCCGTGCAGCGCCGCCACGTTCTTGCCGCGGCGCGCCAGCGTCGCTGCCAGCCGGTCGACGCCGATCTGCGTGTGTCGGAAGACCAGGAGCCGATCGAATCCGACCTGCGAGGTGTGCTCGAGGAGGGCGGCCGCCTTGTCCTGCTCGGCGACGAAGTAGACCAGCTGACGAACGGTCTCGACCGTGCGCATCTCCGGTCGCACCACGATCTGCTCGGCCTGCTTGTCCATGAACCGATCGCAGATGCGCAGGATGGCATATGGCATGGTGGCCGAGAAGAGCGCCGTCTGGCGTTGCCTTGGGCAGCGCGCCAGGATTGTCTCGACGTCGACGATGAAGCCCATGTCGAGCATCCGATCGGCCTCGTCGAGGATCACGGTGTGTACGCGGTCGAGCCGCAGCTCGCCGCGCCGGATCAGGTCAAGGACGCGCCCCGGCGTGCCGACCACGACCTGGGCTCCGCGGTGCAGAGCGGTCACCTGGCGGTCCATGCTCGAGCCCCCGTAGATGGCCACCACGGCCACGTTGCGGAAGACGCCGAGCCGGCGGATCTCCTCGGTCACCTGGACGCACAGCTCACGAGTGGGTGTCAGCACGAGCGCCTGCACGAAGTGGGCGGTGGGATCCACCTTCTCGACGATCGGGATGCCGAAGGCAGCGGTCTTGCCGGTGCCGGTCTGCGCCTGGCCGATCAGGTCCCGGCCGGCGCGCAGCGGACCGATGGCGCGGGCCTGCACCTCTGTCGGGCTGGTGAAGCCCATCTTCTCGATGGCGCGGGCGATTGTGACGGGAAGCTCGATCTCGCCGAACCGATGCGAACGCTGCGCTGCCAGGACGGCGGCCGTCAGCGGCGAGGCTTCGAGATCGTCGGCAGGGGCGTCGCCGTTGACGGCTGGCTGGGCGGGCGGGGGGGTCGCTCGACGCGGCGCACGGGTGCGCCGCGGGGCGGCAGGGGATTCAGTCTCTGGCAAACGGGGCTCCAGACGGGAGGGTGGATCGAGCTCGATCGTACCACGCGAGCCCGCGTGAGGCGCTCCCGACCAGAAAGCCTGGACCCGGCTATGCCCGCTCGGCGGACCTCGGCTAGATCGATGCGGAGGTCCCGATGCGGGCCGCGGGCCCATCGGCCCTTGGCGCCCGGGCATAGCCGAACGGGTGGGTGAGGCGCCAGGCCCAGGCATCGGCCAGCATCTGCTCCAGCTTGGAGTGCTCTGGCTGCCAGCCCAGCTCCCGTCGAGCACGCCGCGATGAGGCGACGAGCACCGGCGGATCTCCCATCCGCCGCTTGACGACCCGCGCCGGGATGGCCCGACCGGTCACCTTGCGGGCCGCCTCGACGACCTCGCGCACGCTGAACCCGGCGGCCGAGCCGAGGTTGTAGACCTCGAAGCTCGAGTCCCCCTCTCCGGTCGCCTCCAGGGCGAGCAGGTGTGCGGCAGCGAGGTCGCGGACGTGGATGAAATCGCGGATGCAGGTGCCATCGGGGGTGGGGTAGTCCTGGCCGAAAATCTGCACGTGGGTCGCCTCGCCCGCCGCCACGCGCAGGACCAGCGGAATCAGGTGCGTCTCCGGCTCGTGGTCCTCCCCATTCCGCTCCGTGGCGCCCGCGACGTTGAAGTAGCGCAGGCTGATGGCGCGGAAGTCGTGGCTCGCCGAAAACCAGCGCATGGCACCCTCGAAGGCGAGCTTGGTGGCGCCGTAGGGATTGATCGGCTCGGTGCGGTCAGCCTCGGCAATCGGGACTCGACGGGGTTCACCGTAGACCGCGGCGGTCGAGGAAAAGACGATGCGATTCACCCCCGACGAGCGCATCGCCTCCAGCAGCGCCACACCGCCGGCCACGTTGTTGCGGTAGTAGAGGCCTGGATCCACCATGCTCTCGCCGACCAGTGACTTCGCGGCGCAATGCAGGACCGCTTCGATCCGCTCCTCTCGGAACAGGTGCTCCAGGCGGGATTGATCCTCGATCGAGCCTCGCCACAGGCGGGCGGGCTTGACGACGGCTGAGGCATGCCCGGTCGAAAGGTCGTCGTAGACGGTCACCTCGTGGCCGGCTTCCAGGAACGTCTCAACGCTCGTCGAGCCCACGTAGCCAGCCCCACCGACGACCAGGATCCGCAACCTCGACCTCCTCTCTCGTCGCCTAGCCGGCTGCGGCGCGCAGCGGCTGCGGTCCGGTGGCGGCGGGCTCGATCGACACCACGGCGCGCGCAGCGCGCGCCAGCGGATCGGTGAAGGCGGTGGAGATGCAGGTCGCACCGGCGGCCACCGCGGCTCGGAGCTCGTCGACATCGGCGAGACGAGCGACCACCTTGACCTCGAGACGTGGCCCGGCGCTGTCGCGGAGCAGCCGGACATGCGGCAGCGCATCTGGCAGCGAGGGGTCGCCGCTCGAGCTGACCACGTGGTTCGCGCCGGCGCGCTCGGCCAAGCGGCATGCTCTGCGCACCAGGTCACTCGAGAGCAGCGCGGCTTCGATCACGACTCCGGCGGTGGCCAGCGCGGCATGCGCCATCTCGATCACCGAGGTCAGGTCACGGAGCACCATCTCCTCGTCCCCGGAGATGAGCGCCCCGGTGTTGAGAACGCAGTCCAGGCTGACCGCTCCGTGCTCGAGGGCGCGTGACGCCTCGTAGGCCTTCACCGCGCCGATCTGGCCGCCATGGTCGCCACCGATGATCGTGCCCAGGCGAACCGGCGATCGACCAAGGAGGCGGCGCGCCGGCGTGACCAGCCAGGGGCTGACGATCAGGCCGGGCAGGTCGTGCTGAAGGACCAGGGCAACGGCTCGTTCCAGGTCGGCCAGCGAGTCGGTCGGCAGGGTCAGCCGATGCTCGAGGCGCGCTGCGAGGCGCGCGAGGGCGGTCATCGCTGGGTTGAGATCCTCCGCTCCAGGTCGATCGGCGCGTGGGCACGCGCTCCGGATCGCCGATTGTAGCAGTGCCTTATCCGGGTTCCGATGCTGCCCAGCTGCGCGCCAGTCCGATGAGCGCCTCCCGGTCGTTCAGTGACGGATCGTCCAGGACCGCCTCCAGCAGCCGGGAGAGCAGTCGGCCGATGGCCGGACCCGGCGAGATTCCCAGTTGTGCAGCGAGGATGTGGCCGTCGACCGCGAGCTGCCGCGCATCGAGGGGGTCGTCCGCGACCGCGGCGAAGACCCGGGAAGCCAGCTCCGCAAGCCCGCCCCTGGGCGGCTGCGTGAAGCCGGAGGCGAGATCATCGGCGGCGCGCAGCGCAAAGAGGTCGTCCAGCAGGTCGACCCCAACGCGACGAATGAAGCGACGCACCGCGGCGTCGGTCCACTCGGCGCCGTAGGCAAACATGTGCTGGCGGACCAGGCGCCGCACCCGAAGGATCTCGCCGCGCGGAAACCTGAGCCTTCGCAAGAGCGCTTCCGCCAGGTCCGCGCCTGCCACCTCGTGACCGATGAAGTGGCCGTCCGCCAGCGTGGTGGCCTTGCCGAGGTCGTGCAGCAGGCCGGCCAGGCGGAGCGTCGGGTCGGTGCCGGGCAGCGCATCCATCGCCCGCAGGGAGTGGTCGAGCGCATCGCCGGGCAGTGTCTTCGCCTGGGGCACTCCGCGCAGGGCGGCCAGCTCCGGCACGAGAACCTTCAGCAATCCCAGCTCCTCCATCAGCAGGAAGGCGCCGGATGGAGGGGTGGGCCCTGACAGGACCCGCAGCAGCTCGCCGCGCAGTCGCTCTCCCGACAGCGTCGAGACCGTCTCGGCGTGCCGCCGGATGGCAGCCTCGGTGGCCCGATCAATCCGCTGCTCGAAGCGCGTTGCGAAGCGGACCGCCCGGACCAACCGCAGCGCATCCTCGGCGAAGCGCGCGTCGGGATCGCCGACCGCCCGCAGGAGGCCGCGCTCGAGGTCATCGGCGCCCCCGAAGGGATCGACCAGGCGACCGATGCCAATCGGCTCCTCGGGGAGCCAGGCCATGGCATTCATGGTGAAATCGCGACGCGCCAGATCGTCGACCAGCGAGCGGCCCCAGCGGACGTGGTCGGGACGCCGCCGATCGCGGTAGCTGCCCTCGATCCGGTAGGTCGTCACCTCGATCCCGCGCTCGACATCGGGGATGAGGACCGTAACGGTGCCGAACGGGTTCTGCCAGCTCGACCCCGGAAAGCTGGCGGCGACGAGATCCGGCGGCGCGGAGGTGGCCACGTCCCAGTCGGCGGGCGGCTCGCCGCGCAGCAGGTCGCGCACGCAACCGCCGACCAGGGCCGCCTCCTCGCCGATCCCGGCCAGTCCCGCCAGTACCGCCGCCACCGGCTCCGGGAGCGTGACGCTGAGCCGATCCCCATCGCGCATCGGTCCGCCTGCCCGGCGCAGGCTAGGAGCTTGGAGCGGGGGCGTCGCTCAGGAAGAGGTAGGTCCGCCAGGCGTCGTTCTGCTCATCCGCGAGGTAGCTGCCGTACAGGTAGCGCACGTCGGCCCGAGGAGCACGCGGCTCGCGGCGGAGTGCCATGCGGGCCTCGACCAGGGTCTTGCTGCCCTTGCGATGGTTGCATGCGCGGCATGCCGCGACCAGGTTCTCCCACTCGTGCCGGCCGCCGCGATGACGCGGCATGATGTGGTCGATGGTGAGATCGCGGCTCACCGCGCCACAGTATTGGCAGGTGTGGGCATCGCGGGCGAAGACCTCGCGCCGACTGAGCTTGACCCGCGGCCGCGGACGACGGACCAGGTAGACCAGCCGGATGACCGAAGGCGCAGCGATGGCCAGCGTCGGCGTGTGGATCACCTGGTGATTCCGCTCGAGCAGCTCCGCCTTGTCTGCGCCGAGCAGGTTGAAGGCGCGTCTGATGTCGCAGACGTTGAGCGGTTCGTAATTCTGGTTGAGGACCAGCACCGGTGCGTTGATCAATCCGAGCCTCCGTGGCGCGGATGATACCAACGCTCGCCTAACGGGTCGGCAACGTGGTCTACCTCGAGGCGAGGCCTTGGGTCTCGCCGGGACCCCGAGTACAATGTAGACCCGGCGGCGGCGCGCGTGCGCCACCATCGGTCCAAGCACGAATTCGGGGCAGAGAGGCTGCATGGCCATCAAGGAAACCAGCACCTGGGCGACCAAGGTCGGGCTTGCCCGCATGCTCGCCGGCGGCGTGATCATGGACGTGGTCACCGCCGATCAGGCGAAGATCGCCCAGGAGGCGGGGGCGGTTGCGGTCATGGCGCTCGAGCGCGTGCCCGCGGACATTCGGAAGTTCGGCGGGGTGGCACGCATGAGCGACCCCAGGCTGATCGAGGAGATCAAGGCCGCGGTGAGCATCCCGGTCATGGCCAAATGCCGGATCGGGCACATCGCCGAGGCGCAGATCCTCCAGCAGCTCGAGGTTGACTTCATCGACGAGTCAGAGGTGCTGACGCCGGCCGACGAAGAGCACCACATCGACAAGACCGCGGTTCGCGTCCCGTTCGTGTGCGGCTGCCGCGACCTCGGAGAGGCGCTGCGCCGCATCGGCGAGGGGGCAGCCTTGATCCGCACCAAGGGCGAGGCGGGCACCGGCAACATCGTCGAGGCGGTCCGCCACATGCGTGCCGTGATGAAGGGCATCCGCGAGCTGTCCGGCATGCGCGATGACGAGCTGTACGCCGCGGCCAAGGAGCTCCGCGCGCCGCTCGACGTGGTGCGGCAGACGGCGGCCCTTGGCGAGCTGCCGGTGCCGAACTTCAGCGCCGGGGGCGTGGCAACGCCGGCCGACGCGAGCCTCATGCGGCAGCTTGGCGCGCAGTCGGTCTTCGTGGGCAGCGGGATCTTCAAGGCTGAGCATCCGGAGCAGGTCGCCCGCGCCATCGTGATGGCGACCACGCACTACGACAATGCCGAGATCCTGGTCGAGGTGAGCACCGGATTGGGTGAGCCGATGCACGGGCTGGAGCTCTCCGAGATCCCGGCGGAGGAACGCCTGGCCGTTCGCGGCTGGTAAGCGGAGCGCACCAATGGCGCGACCTGCGCCCACTGTCACGGCCGAGCCGGAATTCCTCCGACCGGTGCGCCGCGTCGGCATCCTTGCGTTGCAGGGCGACGTCCGCGAGCACGCGAACGCGCTCCGCGAGCTCGGCGCCGAGCCGATCGAGGTGCGCCTGCCTCGCGACCTGGAGGGGCTGGACGCCCTGGTCATCCCGGGCGGCGAGTCGACCACCATGCGCAGGCTGATCGAGCGCTACCAGCTGCGCGAGCCGATCCTCGCTTTTGCGCGCGGCGGCGCACCGATGTACGGCACCTGCGCCGGACTGATCTTGCTGGCAGACCGAATCCTCGACGGCGACGAGCCGGTGCTGCCGCTGCTCGACGTCTCCGTGCAACGCAACGGCTACGGACGACAGCTCGATTCGTTCGAGGCCGACCTGTCGATCGCATCGCTGGGCGCCGAGCCGCTCCACGGGATCTTCATCCGTGCCCCCGTGGTCAGCGAGGTTGGATCCACGGTCGAGGTACTCGCCCGCGACGGGGCGGGCAACCCGGTCGCCATGCGGCAGGGCAAGGTGCTGGCCACCACGTTCCATCCCGAGCTGACCCCGGATCGGCGGCTGCATCGGCTGCTGCTCGAGATGATCGAGTCGTGAGTCACGGCGGCGACCTGATCCGCCCGGCCCGCCTCAGCGATCGAGCGGCCCTGGTTGATCTGTCACGGAGCGTGCACGCCTCGGCCGACGCCCACCGGCGGTCGCTTGGCGTGCCGGCGCCCTCCGCCGCGCTGCCGCGCATCAGCCTCGGCGCACTCATCCCGTCCTGGCTTCCACTGCGAGCACCGTCGGTCCACCTGGTTGCCGAGGCTGCCGGCGAGCTGATCGGCAGCTGCCGAGCGATCGCCGAGCCTCACCACGAGGACTGGGTGATCATCGAGCTCGATGCCGCCGATCGACCGCTCGCAGCCGAGGTCCGCTGGTCGCTGCTGCGCGCGCTGGTTGACGAGGCGACCCAGCGCAACATGGCGCGCATCCACGCCGCATGCAGCGACGTGCCCGAGAACATGGAGCTGTTCGGGCAGCTGGGCTTCATGACCTACGCGGAGGAGGAGATCTTGTACCGCACCGCCGAGACGGTTGCTGCGTCTCGGTCATGGCGCGCCAGGCTGCCCGGGGCGAATTCGTCGGGCGCCGCGAGCCATGCGACGCTCGATCAGCTGCCGACCCTGCAGGACGTGGGGCCTTCGGATGCCTGGCACCTGTTCGACCTGTGGACGCACACCACTCCACCGGTCATCGCGCGCCTGGAGAGCTACGGCGCGGCCGACTGGGAGCCGGTCGGGCACGAAGGCGTGGTGCCGCGTAGCAGCCTTAACCCGCTGCTGCACTTCAGCGCGGTGCATGCCTGGCTCTTGCCCGACGGCGGACGCGCCGCCGGCTTCGCCCAGCACGGAGCCTGTCGGGAAGGGCCACACTACCTGCGCTTCCTGGTCCGTGACGGCACCGACGGGCTCGCCTTCCTGCAGGCTACGCTGGCGGCGATGGGCGGCGAAGCGACCGCAGCGGGGATCCTGTCGCCGGTGCGAACATATGAGACGGCGGGCCGCCAGGCGGCGACCGCGGCCGGGTTCGAGCCGGTCGGTCGAGTGACGATGCTCGTCCGCGAGGTGAGGGCGGCGGTGCGTCAACCGGCCATGGTGCCGGCAGTCTGAGCAGATCCGACCATCAGGGAGGCAGCAGCAGAGCAGCGGTGACCCGCCGAGAGACGACCGACGACCTGGAGGCATTGATGGATGCCCTCCCCCCGGAGATCGTGGCGCGCCTGCGCACCTTCAAGAACCGGGCCGATCTGCTCGAGATCGTGCTCGACCTTGGACGTCGCCCCGAGGCGCGCTTCACGCACGGCGAGGAGGAGCTGCTGGATCGCGAGGTCGGCGAGGCTGAGATCGCCCACGTGATCGGCAATATCGGCGCATTTGGCGGCGACAACCGCGCAGGGATCGAGCGAACGCTGCATCGCATTAGCGCCATCCGCAACCGCGCCGGCAAGGTCGTTGGCCTCACCTGCCGCATCGGGCGTGCGGTCTTCGGGACGATCGACATCATCCGCGACTTCATCGATGACGGTCAGAGTGTCCTGCTGCTCGGGCGCCCGGGGATCGGCAAGACGACCATGTTGCGCGAGGTGGCCCGCGTACTGGCCGATGACCTTGGCAAGCGGGTCATCGTGGTCGACACGTCGAACGAGATCGCCGGCGATGGAGACATCCCGCATCCGGGGATCGGCGGGGCACGCCGCATGCAGGTTCGCACGCCGAGCGAGCAGCACGCGGTGATGATCGAGGCGGTCGAGAACCACATGCCCGAGGTGATTGTCATCGACGAGATCGGGACCGAGCTGGAGGCCGCGGCCGCACGGACCATCGCCGAGCGAGGCGTGCAGCTGGTCGGCACTGCGCATGGCAATACGCTCGACAACCTGATGCTCAACCCGACCCTCTCCGACCTGCTCGGGGGGATTCAGACGGTGACCCTCGGGGATGAGGAGGCTCGGCGCCGCGGCACCCAGAAATCGGTCCTTGAGCGCAAGGCGCCGCCTACCTTCGATGTGGTGGTCGAGATCGTCGAGCGCGACAGCGTGATCGTGCACCGCAACGTGGCCGAGACGGTCGACGCCATCCTGCGTGGGCACATGGTGCCCCCGGAGGCGCGGATGCGCGACGAGGCGGGCGAGGTGCGCGCCTCGACCAAGTACGACTACAAGCTCAGCGAGACGCCGGCCGGCAACCCGGCCTTCGCCCCGTTGGAGCCGACCGGAGGATTCGGTGCCTTCGGGCGTGGCCGCGGCGGGGGGAGCGGGGCGCTGAGCCTGCGGCCGCTCCCGGGCCGCGGTGCCGCCCGGGAACCTGGACGGGGACCGCGGATGATGCCCGGCGAGCGCCTCTCGGGCGAGCGATTCGAGCCGTCGGAGGCATCCGACCCGCGTCGCCATCTCGAGCAGGCCTTCCGCGACTCGAGCGGCTCAGTCGAGCGCCCGGCCGCCGAGCCGCGACCCACCGAGCGCCGCAGCGTCGGAGGCGGACGCGGGCAACGCCCGATGGCACTCTTGAGCTTCGGTGTCAGCCGCAAGCGCCTCGAGCAATCGGTCCGTGAGCTTGGCGTGCCGGTCACCGTTGCGCGCGAGCTCGACGAGGCAGACGCGGTCGTCACCTTGCGCAACTACTACCGCCGCAAGCCGAGCGCGCTCCGCGAGGCGGAGGCGGGCGGAATCCCGATCTACGTGCTGAAGACCAACACGGTGCTGCAGATGCAGAACATGCTCGCCAGCCTGTTCGACCTGGAGGCCGATCCTTCCGAGGCGGCCCTGCGCGAGACGGCGGAGGCCATCGGGCTGGTGCAGACCTCCGGTCGTCCAATGGAGCTGGCCCCCCAAAACGCCTACGTCCGACGCCTCCAACACCAGCTGGCCGAGCGCAGCAGCCTCATGTCCCGCTCACGCGGCACCGAGCCAAATCGCCGTGTCGAGCTGCTTCCCGACGAGGGGCGAGCGTGGCGGTAGGTTGGTGAGCGACGCGCCACGCCGCGGTCGCTTCATCACCCTCGAGGGGCCCGAGGGCAGTGGCAAGACGACCGCTGCTCGACACCTGGCCGAGTGGCTGCGGACGCGCGGCGAGGCCGTGCTGCTCACCGGCGAGCCGGGAGGGACCCCGCTCGGGGAAGAGGTGCGGCGTTTGGTGCTCCACTCTCGCAGCGTGAGCGACGACCTCGATCCCCGGGCCGATGCCCTGCTCTTCGCTGCGGCCCGCGCCCAGCACACGGCGCGGGTGATCCTGCCCGCCCTCGCCCGCGGCGACCACGTGGTGTGCGCCCGCTACCTGGACTCATCGCTGGCCTACCAGGGCGCCGGCTACGGGATCGACGCGGAAGAGATCCGCCGCCTGCAGCGGTTCGCCACCTACGAGACGCTGCCGGACATGACGATCCTGGTCGACGTTCCCGTGGAGGTGGGCCTCGCGCGCAAGCGCCGCGGGGAATGGAACCGCTTCGAGGACACCGAAGGGGTCGCCTTCTTCGAGACGGTGCGGCGGGCCTACCTGGATCTGGCGACCGCCGAGCCGCAGCGCTATCAGGTGGTGGATGGCTCCGGCAGCGTCGAGCAGACCGATGCCGCGATCCGCGCGGCCGTGCAGCCGGTGCTGTTCGGGGCGGAACGCTAGGCTCCCCATTGGTTCGCTGCGGCATAATCGGGGCAGACGGTTGCCATCCCCGAACCGCCCGGTCGCCAAGGAGCCAGCGCAGATGAAGCTCGTCACCGCCATCGTGCACAGCGAGGATGCCGGCAACCTCGTCGACGCGCTGCTCGAGAAGGAGTTCCGAGCCACGCGGCTGCAGTCATCCGGGGGGTTCCTGAAGCAGGGAAACGCCACCATCCTGGTCGGGGTCGAGGACGACCAGGTT